>CANFJA010000132.1 GCA_947447235.1 Comamonadaceae bacterium | reverse complement strand
GGCGACGCGGTGATCACGCCCACGCAACTGATGATCTTGGCGGTCACCGCCATGGCGCTGGCCGTGCTGTCGTGGGTGGTCCATGCCACGTCGCTGGGGCGCGCCATGCGGGCCACGGCCGAGAACCCACGGGTGGCGAGCTTGATGGGCGTCAAACCCGATGTGGTGATTTCGGCCACCTTTGTCATCGGTGCGGTGCTGGCCACGATTGCGGGCGTGATGTGGGCGTCGAACTACGGCACGGTGCAGCACGCGATGGGCTTTTTGCCAGGCCTCAAAGCTTTCACGGCGGCCGTGTTTGGTGGGATTGGCAACCTCACGGGTGCGGTGGTGGGGGGCTTGTTGCTGGGCCTGATCGAGTCCATCGGTTCGGGCTACCTGGGGGCGTTGACCGGCGGTGTGCTGGGCAGCCAGTACAGCGACATCTTGGCGTTTCTGGTGCTCATCTTGATCTTGACCTTGCGACCCTCGGGCTTGCTGGGCGAGCGCGTGGCGGACCGCGCATGACACGTCACTTCTCGAACCGCTGGCTCATGGCCGCCGTGCTGCTGGCCTTGCCCTTGGTGCTGCAAAGCTTTGGCAATGCCTGGGTGCGCATTGCCGACATGTCGCTGCTGTATGTGTTGCTGGCGCTGGGCTTGAACATCGTGGTGGGCTATGCCGGTTTGCTCGACTTGGGCTATGTGGCGTTTTTTGCGGTGGGCGCGTACCTGTATGGGCTGCTGGCGTCGCCGCATTTGCTGGAGAGTTTTCCGGCCATCGCTGCCTTGTTTCCACAAGGCCTGCACCTGAGTTTGTGGCTGGTGCTGCCGCTGGCCGCTGGCTTGGCTGGACTGTTTGGCGTGCTGCTGGGTGCGCCCACCTTGAAGCTGCGTGGCGATTACTTGGCCATCGTGACGCTGGGGTTTGGCGAAATCATCCGCGTGTTTTTGAACAACCTCGACCAACCCGTCAACATCACCAACGGACCCAAAGGCATTGGGCCGATCGATGCGGTCACGGTGTGGGGCTATCCCTTGTCGCGGCGTTTGGATTTGGGGTTCATTGAACTGCCCGGCGTGACCTTGTATTACTACCTCTTCCTCACCTTGGTGGTGGTCAGTGTGGTGGTGTGCCATCGGCTAGAAAACTCGCGCATCGGGCGCGCCTGGATGGCGATTCGCGAAGACGAAATTGCCGCCAAGGCCATGGGCTTGAACACGCGCAATTTGAAGCTCATGGCCTTTGGCATGGGCGCCACGTTTGGCGGCATGTCGGGGGCCATGTTCGCGGCCTTCCAAGGTTTTATTTCGCCCGAGTCGTTCAGCCTGATGGAGTCGGTGATGATCGTCGCCATGGTGGTGTTGGGTGGCTTGGGCCATTTGCCCGGCGTGATTTTGGGGGCGTTGTTGTTGGCCGCTTTGCCCGAAGCCTTGCGCTACGTGGCGGGTCCGCTGCAAGAAATGACCGATGGCCGTTTGGACGCTGCCATCCTGCGTCAGTTGTTGATTGCCTTGGCCATGGTGGGCGTCATGCTGTGGCGCCCGCGTGGTCTGTGGCCCAGCCCAGAGCACGGTCAAAACCTGCCCCTGCCCGGAGCCAAACCGTGAGCACTGCCACTTCAACCACACATGAAACGTCGGCCGCGCTTGCCATGACCCAGCCCGCCATGACGGCGGTGTCTGCCCCATCGGCCCTGTCATCGGATTGGGTGCTTCAGGTGTCGGGTATTTCCAAACGCTTTGGGGGCTTGCAGGCCTTGAGCGATGTGGGCATGCAGATTGCGCGCGGTCAGGTGTATGGCTTGATTGGCCCCAATGGCGCGGGCAAGACCACCTTTTTCAACGTCATCACCGGGCTGTACACGCCCGACACGGGGCGCTTTGAGTTGGCGGGCCAGCCTTACCAACCGACGGACGTGCACCGCGTGGCGCAGGCGGGCATTGCCCGCACGTTTCAGAACATCCGTTTGTTTGCCGAGATGACCGCTTTGGAAAACGTGATGGTGGGCCGCCATGTGCGCACGGGCTCGGGGCTGCTGGGGGCAATTTTCAAAACCCGCCACTTCATGGCCGAAGAGGCGGCCATTGCGCAACGCGCCCATGAGTTGCTCGATTACGTGGGCATTGCCCCCTTGGCCCGTTACAAGGCGCGCACCTTGAGCTACGGCGACCAGCGTCGTTTGGAAATTGCCCGAGCCTTGGCCACCGACCCGCAACTCATTGCGCTCGATGAGCCCGCTGCGGGCATGAACGCCACCGAGAAGGTGCAGCTGCGTGCGCTGATCGACAAAATCCGCCACGACCACCGCACGGTGTTGCTGATTGAGCATGACGTGAAGCTGGTGATGGGCCTGTGCGATCGCGTGACGGTGCTGGACTACGGCAAGGTGATCGCGCAGGGCACGCCCGCCGAGGTGCAACGCGACCCCCAGGTCATCGAGGCCTACTTGGGCACAGGAGGCCATTGACATGCGTGTCGACGATTCAGCCCCTGTGTTGCTCAGCGTTCGCCAAGCCGAAGTGGCCTATGGCGGTATTCAGGCCGTCAAGGGTGTGAGTTTGGAAGTACGTGCAGGCGAGCTGGTGTCGCTGATCGGCTCCAACGGCGCGGGCAAAACCACCACCCTGAAAGCTATCACCGGTTTGCTGCCTTTGGTGGGCGGGCAGATTGAGTTGTTGGGGCGAGACATCCGAGGCTTGGGGCCTTGGGACTTGGTGCAGCAAGGCCTGGCCATGGTGCCTGAAGGCCGTGGCGTGTTCACCCGCATGACGATTTTTGACAACCTGCAAATGGGGGCTTACATCCGCCGCGACGCCGCTGCGGTGGCCGATGACATCGCGCGCGTGTTCACTACTTTTCCGCGCCTCAAAGAGCGGCGCGACCAGCTGGCAGGCACCTTGTCGGGCGGTGAACAGCAAATGCTGGCCATGGGCCGTGCCCTGATGAGCCGGCCCCAAGTCTTGTTGCTCGATGAACCATCAATGGGTTTGTCGCCCTTGATGGTGGACAAGATTTTTGAGGTGGTGCACGAGGTGTCGGCCCAAGGGGTGACGGTGCTGCTGGTGGAGCAAAACGCCAGCCGTGCCTTGCACATGGCCGACCGTGCGTATGTGATGGAGTCAGGCCTCATCACCCTCAGCGGCCCAGCGCTTGATTTGTTGCACGACCCCAAAGTGCGTGAAGCCTACTTGGGTGAGTGAGTCGGGCGAGAGATTGGGCGATTCAATGGGCGAATGCGTTGACGCGTGACGTGCGGTCCTGACTGGCTGGAACGCGAGGGCTGCCTGCGTTGTGGCGCCGGTGACGCTCAAGGCGTCATGAGCCAAATCAGCACCTGCTTGGCGATGAAGCCAATCATGCCAAAGGCCAGCACCAGAAACAGCACAAAGGTGCCGAACTTGCCCGCTTTGGACTCTCGTGCCAACGAGTAGATGATGAACAGCATGTAGAGCATGAAGCCCCCCACGCCGAAGGTCAGGCCAAATTGGGCAAATTGCTCTTCGGTCATGCCCGCTCACTGCGCCTGAGGGTCATGGTGGACCAAGTCACGGTAGGCATGCCAACTGGCATGACCCAGCATGGGCACCACCGCCAGCAACCCCAAGAAGGCAGACCCAATGCCCAAAGCAGTAAACAGACACAGCAGCCCCGCCCACAGCGCCATGGCCAAGGGGTTCAAGGCCACCACCCGCCAGCTGGTGAGGATGGCTTGTTGCAAACTGAGGGTGGGGTGGTCCAGCAAGAGGGGAAGGGTCACCAAGGTAGAGGCAAACATGGGCGCAGCCAGCAGAGCGCCCATCAACACCCACAGTTCGAACAAACCAAAGTTGGGTTGCAGCACCACCAGGCGCACAAAGTCTGCCGGGGAATAGACGCTGGCGGGCAGCATCCAGTGGATGAGGGCGGCCGAACACACCAGCCATCCCCCGCTGGTCAGTGCCAGCAGCAAGCCAAACTGGCGCAGTCGGCGATCGCCACTGAACCAAATGCGAAACGCGTCGGCCGCGCTGGCGTCTTCGCCGCGCTCGAGTCGACGGCTGATGTCGTACAGGCCCGAGGCGAGCAAGGGGGCGAGGGTCATGCACACCGACAGCATGGCGGCCATCCACCAAAACGCATGCCGTGCCAACCAAAACAAGGCGCCACCGATGAGGGCCAAGATCAGGCCATGCATCACCCCGGCGGTGGGGCAGCGCTCCATGTCGCGCCAGGCCAGCGCCAACCACTGCAGCGGGCGCAACAGCTCCACTTCACGGGCGTGCAGCTTGGGGTGGCGCGCTGGGGTGACCATGGGCTCAGTCAACTTTGGCGCCGCTGGCTTTCACCACCCGTTCGTAGGCCGACAACTCCGAGGCCATGAACTGCCCAAAGGCCTGCGGTGTGCTGGGTGCAGGCTCGGCCATCAACACGGCAAAACGCTGGCGGGTTTCGGGCGCGTTCAAGGCCTGTGTGAAGGCGAGGTTGAGGCGCTCAATCACCGCTGCGGGTGTTCCTGCGGGTGCCACCAAACCCCACCAGGTGTCGACCGAGAAGTTGCTCAGGGTTTCGGCCACGGCGGGCACATCCGGCATGTGGGGGCTGCGTTGGCGCGTGGTCACGGCCAGCGCCAGCAACTTGCCGCTCTTGATGTTGGGGGCGGCGGTGGCCAGGTTGTCGAAGTTGAAATCGACCTGACCCGACAGCAACGCCAGCTGCGCCGGGTTACCGCCGTTGTAGGGAATGTGCACCGCAAACATGCCGGCGCGGGCTTTGAACAATTCACCCGCCAGATGCCCGGCGCTGCCATTGCCCCCCGAGCCGAAGTTGAGCGGCCCCGGATGGGCGCGGGCGTAGCGCAGCAAGTCGGCCAGCGAGGCGATCTGCAAGCGCTGGGCGGTGGCTGCGTTCATCACCAACACATTGGGCACGCGCAGCATTTGGGTGATGGGCGCAAAGTCGCTGGCCGCGTTGTACGGCATGCGGTTGTAGAGCCAGGGGTTCACCGCATGGGTGGCGGTGGCGGCAATGCCGATCACCGAGCCATCGGGCGTGGCCTTGGCCACGGCGTCAGCGCCGATGTTGCCGCCAGC
>CANFJA010000131.1 GCA_947447235.1 Comamonadaceae bacterium | reverse complement strand
TTCGCGCCCGGTGTGGGCCAACCCCCCCACGCTGCCGTTGGCGGTGAGCGCAGGCGCCACCAAGGTTTGCATCATGCGCACCACCTCGGCGCCTTTTTCGTAAATCGTGACGGTGTAGAAGTTGTTGATTTCCACATAGCTGTCAGGGCGCACCGGGTGGGCCATGGGGCCCGCGTCTTCGGCAAATTGCACGGTGCGCAACAGGCGCACGTCTTCGATGCGTTTGACGGCGCGGGCCGAGTTGGCGGCGGCTTCGTCGCCCGCCAGCGCCTGGCTGGCGAGGTCTTGGCTGAACTCTTGGTCGCGGAACACCGTGAGGCCTTCTTTGAGCGAGAGCTGAAACCAGTCGCGGCAGGTGATGCGGTTGCCGGTCCAATTGTGGAAGTACTCGTGGCCCACCACGCTCTCGATGTTGGCGAAGTCGGTGTCGGTGGCGGTGGCCGAGTTGGCCAACACGAACTTGGTGTTGAAGATGTTGAGGCCTTTGTTTTCCATCGCGCCCATGTTGAAGTCGCTGGTGGCGACGATCATGAAGCGCTCCAAGTCCAGGCTCAGCCCAAAGCGTGCTTCGTCCCAGGCGATGCTCGCGCACAGCGAGTTCATGGCGTGCTCGGTCTTGTCCAAGTCGCCCGAGCGCACATACACCTGCAGCAGGTGTTCTTTGCCGGAGCGCGCCTTGACGCGTTGCTCTCGGCACACCAATTGACCGGCCACCAAGGCAAACAAATAAGCTGGTTTTTTGTGCGGATCGACCCACTGCGCAAAGTGGCGGCCGTCTTCCAAGTCGCCGTGTGCCACCAGGTTGCCGTTGCTCAGCAGCACCGGATACGCCTTTTTGTCGGCGCGCAGGGTCACGCTGTAGCTCGACATCACATCGGGACGGTCCAAGAAATAAGTGATGCGGCGAAAGCCTTCGGCTTCACATTGGGTGAAGAACGAGTCGTTGCTGACATACAAGCCCGACAACTGGGTGTTCTTGCTCGGGTTACAGGTGGTGAAAATTTCCAGGGCGAAAGCGTCGTGGCCTTCGGGCAGGTTTTCCAGCACCAGTTGGTTGCCGTCCATCTTGAACGAGGTGCCTTGGCCGTTGACCAGCACGCGTGCCAGGTTGAGCTCTTCGCCGTCCAAGCGCAGGGGCTGAGCCGCCACGCTGGGGTTGCGACGCAAAGTCATTTTGTTGAGCACACGGGTTTTGACCGGATCGAGGTCAAAGCTCAAGTCAACGGTGTCGATCCAAAAAGCGGGTGCGGTGTAGTCGGCGCGTTGAACAAGCGGGGAAGTGTGCGTGAGGGACATGGTTAAACCAATGGGTTGATTGTTTTGAGGTCTTTGAAGCGACCAAAGTCTCGGTCAGCGGTGTAGAGCATGGACACGCCGTTTTCGATGCAAAGGGTGGCAATGCGTGCATCGTGAAATTGTCCACCTTGCAAGCGCGCCTTACTGGCCAGCGTGGACAAAATGGGCCAGTGTTGCGCGCCGCTGTGCAGCAACCGTGCATGGGGAGCGTCGAGCCACGCATCGATTTGGGCCAAGGCTTGATCGACACGGCTGGCCGGGTTGAACACTTTGGGGTTGGTGACGATGGCCAAAAACTCATGCACGCAATTCACGGGAATGCCCCAGGCGGCGCGGCCTTCAGCGAGTGACTTCAAGCAGGCAAAGGCGGCTGTGTGAAATGGCATTTCCGCGCGATGGGCGTACACCAAAATGTTGGTGTCAACGGCAATCATGGGCGTTTGGCGACAGGTTTGAGTGCGCGCGCCAACACATGGTCTTGCTCCAATTGCTGCCACAGACTGGGGTCGGCCAGCTGGAGTGCTTTGCCGCGCACGCTGGCGTCTTTGAGTTTGAAGGCGTTGGCTTTTTTGGCTTGTTGGCTGTGCAGCACTTGCTCCAAACCTTCTTCGATCAAAGCGCGCAGCGTGGTCTTGTGTTGTTGTGCATGGGCCTTGGCAGACTGAAACAGCACGTCAGACAATTCGATGGTGGTTTTCATATGGGTCACCTTCAATTGAAATATGGGTGTATTGTAGCCATGGGGTCGATGCTGCCAGCCTGGGCTGACTAGACACCTTGTTTGAGCGAGGCTTCGATGAAGGCATCGAGGTCGCCATCCAGCACTTTTTGGGTGTTAGAGATTTCAACGTTGGTGCGCAAGTCTTTGATGCGGCTTTGGTCCAGCACATAGCTGCGAATTTGGTGGCCCCAGCCCACGTCGGTCTTGGTGTCTTCAAGTTTTTGCTGCGCTTCTTGACGCTTGCGCATTTCAAAGTCGTACAAGCGCGAGCGCAGGCGTTTCCAGGCCACGTCCTTGTTGCTGTGCTGGCTGCGACCGTCTTGGCACTGCACCACGATGCCGGTGGGGATGTGCGTCAAACGCACAGCCGAGTCGGTTTTGTTGATGTGCTGACCGCCTGCACCGCTGGCGCGGAAGGTGTCGGTGCGCACGTCTGAGGGGTTGATGTCGATCTCGATCGAGTCATCGATCTCGGGGTAAACAAACACGCTGGCAAAGCTGGTGTGGCGCCCGCCTGAAGAATCGAAGGGCGATTTGCGCACCAGTCGGTGCACACCTGTTTCGGTGCGCAGCAAGCCAAAGGCGTAATCGCCTTCGATCTTGATGGTGGCGCCTTTGATGCCGGCCACGTCACCTGCCGATTCGTCTTCGACGGTGGCTTTGAAGCCTTTGCGTTCGGCGTACTTGAGGTATTGGCGCAGCAGCATGCTGGCCCAATCGCAAGCCTCGGTGCCACCGGCGCCAGATTGGATGTCCAAAAACGCGTTGCACGAGTCAGCCTCGTTGTTGAACATGCGACGAAACTCAAGCTTCTCGATGTCGGCCATCAAGGCCTTGGTTTCGGCCTCGATGGTGAGCAAGCCTTCTTCGTCACCGTCGGCTTTGCTCATGTCGAACAACTCGGTGTTGTCGGACAGCTCTTGCGTCAGGCGTGACAGGGTGACGACCACGTCGTCGAGGGACTTTTTTTCACGACCCAGTTCTTGGGCTTTCTTGGGATCGTTCCAGACCGAGGGGTCTTCGAGGGAGGCGTTGACGGTCCTCAGGCGCTCTGATTTGGCATCGAAGTCAAAGATACCTCCGTAAATCAACCGTGCGCACGCTCAGGTCTGCGAGGGTGGTGCCAATGAGGTTGATGCGTTCTGCTTCCATGATGGGTCTTCTTTACGGTTCGGGGAAACCGCAGATTTTCTCACGTTCAGAAGCGGTGGCCGTAGGCGAACAAAACCCCTGCTGTGCCCAGCAACATCATCTGGCCCGAATCGTGTGGCGTGAAGGCGTAGCTGAGCGACGGAATGATGGCAGGTGCCACGCCGTAGTTGTTGAAAGGGATCTTGTCTTGGTACTGGTTGCGGTAGCCGTAAATCAGGCCCGCCGAAATTTTGGCGCTGAGTTTTGGCTGCCCCAGCAGGCCTTGCCATTCTTGGCCAAGGTAAACGTAAGTGGCCGGTTGACCAAACGAGTTGCGAAACAAGGCCAAGCCACACAAGTGACCGCCCGCCATGTGCCGCTCCAGCGCGCCCAAGATCACGGGGCGGTGCTGCGGGCTGTAGCTCCAGTGGTGTGTGTAGGGCGAGAGCAGCAACTCCCACTGTGCGTCAGACGCAGGAGCTGGGGCATCGGATTGGGACAGCACAGCCGGACAAGGTTGCCAGTCCGCGCGCGCGCTGGCCATCGCTGCGGCCATGCATGCCGATGCGGCGATGGCTAAGCCAATGCGTGTGTGTGAGGGTGTCAGGGGCATCGCTCAATTATCGAGCTGCCCGCTGGCGCTTGTCTGTATGGGCGGCAAGTTTTACAAAAAGCCTTCAATCAGGTGTGCCACCGCATCGGGTTGGTCATGGTGCAGCATATGACCCGCGTCTTGGATCACTGCATGGGTGAGGTGGGGCACCACGGCGATTCGTTGCTTGAACTCGTCCAGGGTGAACTTGCCGTTCCACCATTGGCGCAAGCTGTCGCTGTGGGCCACCACACACAGCATGGGTGCGCTGATGCGCTCGTAGATCGCCTGCACTTCTTCCACCCGAAACAACTGGGCACTGCTGGCTTTGTGGGCGGCATGGCCCAAGATGCGCCAGGCGCCTTGGTCGTTGGGACGCGCCCAGTGCTGGGCCAACCAGTGGGCTTTGTCAGCGCTCAAGCGTGGGTTGGTTTTGATCAAGCGCTGCGCCACGGCCTCTTGGCTGTCGTAGGTCTTGAGGTCCAACCCCCCCGCTTGCACGGCCTTGAGTTCGTCCATCCACTTGGCGTAGCGGCTGGGTGCTTGCGCTGGGCGCGAGGCCGGCATGCCAAAGCCTTCGAGGTTGATCAGTCGGCGCACCCGCGTTGGACGCACGCCCGCATACATGGTGGCCACATGCCCGCCCATGCTGTGGCCCACCAGATGCACGGGCCGATCGCCCACATAGTGGTCCAGCAGCAAGTCCAGATCGGCCAGGTAATCAGGAAACCAAAAGGTGTCGGCCTGGGGCGCGTCGGTCAAACCAAAGCCGCGCCAGTCAGGGGCGATCACCCAATGGTCTTGGCGCAAAGCATCGACCACAAACTGAAATGACGCCGACACGTCCATCCAGCCATGCAGCAGCACCAAAGGTGTGGCGTCTGGCTGGGGTGTGCCCCATTGACGCACGTGGTAGCGCAGCTGTCGTATCGGTACAAACTCGCTGCGCGAAGCTTTTTGAATTGGGTACATTTTTTCAATCATAAGGACCCAGCGCATGACACAAAGCTCAGCCCCCTCGACACCTGACTTTTACAACGCGATGCAACAAGGCTTTCGTTGGGCTGTGCCAAACCACTTCAACATGGCCGAGGTGTGCAGCCGCCGCTGGGGCGCGCAAGCCGATGCCAGCACGCGTGTGGCGGTGATCACCCACAGCGTGGATGGCCACACGCACACGCACAGCTATGCCGAGTTGTCTGCAGCAGCCGATGCCCTGAGCCATGTTTTGGTCCACCAAGGTGTGCAGCGCGGCGACCGGGTGGCGATTGTGTTGCCCCAGCGTTTTGAGACCGCCGTGGCTTACATGGCCGTGTTGCA
>CANFJA010000130.1 GCA_947447235.1 Comamonadaceae bacterium | reverse complement strand
TGGTTTTGCAAATCGTCGCCGCCCGGGTTGGAGGTGCGGCACAGCAAAAAAGCGCCCTTCTCGTGGTGCTTCAAATAAGGTTGCACCGAGTCAAAGCCCATGAAGGGCGACAGGGTGACGGCATCGGCACCGTAGCGCTCAAACGCTTCCATGGCGTACTGCTCGGCGGTGGAGCCAATGTCACCCCGCTTGGCGTCCAAGATGATCGGCACGTGGGGCGCCACACGTCGCATGTGTTCCATCAAGCGCTCGAGCTGGCCTTCGGCGCGGTGCGCTGAAAAGTAGGCGATTTGCGGCTTGAATGCAATGGCCAAGTCGGCCGTCGCGTCCACGATGGCGGCACAAAAATCATAGATTTTGTTGGCGTCGCCCTTGATGTGGTCGGGGAATTTGGTGGGTTCTGGGTCCAGGCCCACGCAGAGCATGGAGGCGTTTTGGCGCTCGGCGCGCGCAAGCATGTCAAGAAATTTCATGGGCTGATTTTAGAAGGGCTGCCGCCGTGCACCGCACAGCAGCCCGTGCGTCATGGCGCGCGGCCCTTGAGCTGCGCCATGGCCAGGCACAGATCCGCCCAGACCTTGGCTTTCTCGGGCAGGTTGCGCAACAAATACGCGGGGTGATAGGTCACTACCACGGGCACGCCTTGGTAGCTGTGCACCTGGCCACGCAGCTTGCCCAGCGGCGCTTTGTCGACCCCAGGCACACTGTGCTGCAACAACGACTGCACGGCAAAGCGGCCCATGGCCAGAATGATTTTGGGCTTCAACAAAGCCACCTGGTGTTGCAAGTAGGGCTCGCACTGCGCCACTTCTTCCGGCTTGGGGTTGCGGTTGCCAGGCGGGCGGCACTTGAGCACGTTGGTGATGTAAAGGCCCCCCCCTTCAGGCCCCGCCACAGCGGTACGCGACAAGCCACAGGCACGCAACATGTTGTCAAGCAACTGCCCGGCTTGCCCCACAAAGGGCTGGCCTTGCAGGTCTTCGTTCTCGCCTGGGGCTTCGCCCACGATCAGCCAATCGACCTGCGGCACCTGTCCTTGTGGCGCCGGGGCGCCGGCACCAAACACCGTGTGGTGGCGGGTGCTGCACAGGCTGCAGGCTTGGCAATTGGCCACGGTGCTGTGCAAGGTGGGCCAGTCCATCTGGTCCAGGCCCTCGGGGCGTTGAACCACGATCGGCACAGCGACAGCAGGCACCGACTGCGCAGCCACGGATGGCGTGGATGCTGGCTCGGGCGCGGTCAAGGGCGACCACACCCGCACGTGCATCTCGGCCAGCATGGCGCGTTGACGGGTGTCGAGGTTCAAGGCCATGCGTGTCGGCTCACAACTTCAAAGACATGACCACCGCGTCTTCGCGGCGGTTGGGCTGGTCAGGGTAATAGTTTTTGCGCTCACCCACGCGACGAAAGCCATAGGCCTCATACACCCGCATGGCGCGCACGTTGCTCACGCGCACTTCCAGCCACAGCCACTGCGCGCCTCGGCCACGTGACCACAGCGTCAAAGCATCGAGCATCACACGCGCCCAGCCTTGCCCTTGAAACTCGGACGCCACCGTGATGTTGAGCAAATGCACCTCGTCGACGCCCTCCATGGCCACAAAGTAGCCCAGCAGCATGTCCTCGCCCATGAGCGCTTGGAGTTGGTAGCCCACCTGCATGGAGTCGACAAAGTTGCCACGCGTCCAAGGGTGGCTGTATGCGTTGTGCTCCACACGCAGCACCGCGTCGAGCAGCGCTTCGGTCAGCGGCTCTAAACGGGCTTGGGGTTGCAGCACAGCGCTCATGGTCGATCAAGATCAAGGTGGAGGGGCATTGTCGATCAAGCCGCAGGCCCGCCAGTCGTCTCGGTCGCCAGCGCCTGCTGCTTGGCCAGCAAGCGCTCTTGGGTGGTTTGCGCCACTTTGTCGCGGATGTACAGCGGCAAGGCTTGTTCTGCAGGCACCGCCAAGCCCTGCGCCCATGCAAGAGGCGCCAAACGCAACAAAGCAGACGCGGTGGGCAAGGCCGGCAGCTGCGCCGCCGTGAACGTGGACGGCCAGCGACCGGCATAGACGGCCCACGCATTGCCTGCGGCCACGAAGGAGGCCGGGTCATGCCAGTGGGCCGGCCAGGTCAAGGCCCCGGGGTTTTGCAGGGCGGCTTCTTGCACGCACTGCCACGTCCCGTGTGTGTGTTCGTAAGCCGCCACATACACCTGGTCCATGCGTGCATCGAGCACCGCCAACACGCGGGTGGCGGGCGCAGCCTTGGGGTTGGCGTCACGGAGCGAATGCACCGCATACCGCGCCTCTTCGGCCACGGCCAGCAAAGTGTCCAGGGGCAACACCGGCACATCGGCCCCAAAGGCCAGGCCCTGCGCCACCGAACACGCCGTGCGCAGCCCGGTGAACGCGCCCGGACCACGGCCAAACACCACCGCATCCAAGTCCACAAAGCGCAAGTCCGCTTGCGCCATCAGGGCCTGGATGTGCGGCAAGGTTTGCATCGAGGCTTGCGCCCCTCCGACGCTGGTGTGGGTCCAGGCCTGCTCACCCCGCGCCAGCGCCAGGGACAGGGTGTCGGTGCTGGTCTCAATGGCCAGCCAATTGGGAGCGGATGAAACGGCAAGGGGCATGGCGTGATTATCCGGGCAGACATAATTTGCCCATGAACTGCTCCCGCCATTCCCTGCTTGCTGTGGTGTTGGTCCCCTGCTTGCTTGCCCCTTGGGGCTCGGTGTGGGCGCAATCTAAGCCCACGCCGCAAGCGCACACAGCGCGCCGCCCTGCTGCGCAACCCACAGCGGCGGCGACAGACGTGGGCTTGCTGCCACCTGCGGTAGAGGCCGCCTTGCAACGCGCCAAAGTGCCACGCGACGCCTTGCACGTGGTGCTGCTGGAGACCGCACAGAGCGCGCCCGCACGTTTGAGTGTGTCGGCGCAAACGCCCGTCAACCCCGCCTCGCTGATGAAGCTGGTCACCACCAGCGCCGCGCTCGAGCTGTTGGGCCCTGCCTTTGTTTGGCGCACGCCGGTGTATGTGGAGGGCGTGGTGCGCGACGGCACCTTGCAAGGCAATCTCTACCTGCGCGGCAGCGGCGACCCGCGTTTGGTGGTGGAACGCTTGTGGTTGTTGTTGCGACGCGTGCAGGGTTTGGGGATTCAAAAAATCCAGGGCGACATCGTGCTGGACCACGCTGCATTTGACATTGCGCCGCGCGACGCCGGTGGCTTTGATGGCGAGCCGCTGCGCCCCTACAACGCCGCACCCGATGCGCTGCTGGTCAACTTCAAGTCGCTGCTGATTCAGTTCGTGCCCGACCGCGCGGCCAACCTGGCACGTATCCAAGTCGAGCCGCCCTTGGCCGGTGTGCAAATGCCCACCAGCGTGCCGCTCTCCAACGAGGCCTGCACCGATTACCGCAGCGGTTTGCGCGCCGATTGGTCCGACCCTGCGCGCATCAAGTTTGCGGGCAGCTTTCCGGCCAGTTGCGGCGAAAAAACATGGCCTGTGGCCTACAGCGCGCCGACGCAATTTGCCGCCCGCGCCGTGTTGGGCATGTGGCAGCAACTCGGCGGGCAACTGGTCGGTCAAGTGCGCGATGGCACGGTGCCCGCCAACTTGCAGCCGGCCTTCAGCGTGGAGTCGGCGGCTTTGTCGGAGACCATCCGCGACATCAACAAGTTCAGCAACAACGTGATGGCCCAACAGCTGTTTCTGACCTTGAGCCAACAGCAGCGCGGCGTGGGTAGCCTAGAGGCCTCGCGCGAGGTGGTGCAGCGCTGGTGGCGCGAGCGCGTGGGCGGCGAGCCACCGGTGCTCGACAACGGCTCGGGCCTGAGCCGCGATGAGCGCATCAGCGCCCAGGGCTTGGGACGTTTGCTGCAAGTGGCGTGGGGGTCGTCGAGCATGTCTGAGTTGATGAGCTCCTTGCCCATCACCGGCTTGGACGGCACCTTGAAGCGCAGCACATCGCAGGCGGTGGCCCATCTGAAAACCGGCAGCTTGCGAGACGTAGCGGGCGTGGCGGGTTATGTGGACACCGCCAGCGGCAAGCGCTGGGTGCTGGTGGCCATCCTCAACCACCCCAACGCCAATGCCGCACGCCCTGCCTTGGATGCCTTGGTCGATTGGGCGGCGCAGCAGCCTTGAAACCTGGAGAGGCTCAGCGCCAAGCTGCGCGGTACATGCTGCTGCCAAAGACGTAATTGGCCAACAAGATGTTGCCTTGCGGGGTGAGGTTCAAGTTGTCGGCAAACATGAAGGCGGTGTAGCTGGTATCCGCCCAGGCTGTCCAGGCATCGTCACCCGGCACAACGGGCACCGTGGGGTTGGCCACACAGCCGCTGGTTCGGGCCGAAATCAGGCTGGTGGGATCCCACAGTTGTCCGCCAAAGGTACGGTTGCCCAAGGGTGAAGCGATGGGGGGATTGACCGCACAAGCCGGCACCGCTGGGGATTGGGTGAAATAGGAGAGGAATGTGTTGGCGTTGCCCGTGGCGATCGTGCCCGACATCAAGTTGATGTACTGCGCCAAATCGACCACCAACAGCTTTTGACCCAACACCGACGGTGGGTACTTGCTGCTCAGCGCAATGGTCAGCTTGCAGTGGAACGAGTTTTGGTTGTTGCCCTGAATGCAGCTGGTGTCGGTGTCATAGCTCAAAGAGCGCAAAAAGACCACAGAGGCGGCATCCAATGACAGGCCCCAAGGCGTGCGCGACAAGTTCATCGGCTCTAGCACCAGCACATGTTTGGCACCGGCAGTGAGAAGTCGGTCGATCTGACTCACCATTTCAGCGGTCAGGGCATCGAGTTGCGCATTGACCTGTGTTTGGGTCAACGGCCCACCCAGCTTGTCGACCAAGTAGGCAGGGGGGGTCCAAGCCGTGACTTCATCGGCCTTCTTGGTGGCGTTGCCGGTTCGGCCCAAATAGCGCACGGCCAAGGCCAACAAATCGCGGGTACCTGCGGTCACCACAATCATGTCGCTTTCCAGCGGGCCGCCGTCGGCCAAGAACCGCGTCACTTGGGTGCCCAAGCTCGCGTCGGTGCCGCCCAAGCCATCACGGAAGGTGGCGGCGGCGTCTGCGTTCCACACGCTGGCGCTCGGGTTGATCATGGCGTTGCCC
>CANFJA010000129.1 GCA_947447235.1 Comamonadaceae bacterium | reverse complement strand
CTCGGGCGACCTCAACATCGACGACAAAATCTTGGCCCGTGTGGTCGACGCCTACCGCCGCATCCGCAACACCTTGCGCTTTTTGCTGGCCAACGTGAGCGACTTTGACCCAGCCACAGACACCGTGGCCTTTGACGATTTGTTGGAAATTGACCAGTACGCCCTGTCCCGCGCTGCACAGTTGCAAGCCGACATCCGTGCGCACTTTGATGTGTACGAGTTCCACCCCGTGGTGTCCAAATTGCAGGTCTACTGTTCAGAAGACTTGGGCGCGTTTTACCTGGACGTACTCAAAGACCGGCTCTACACCTCGGCACCCAAATCGCTGGCACGCCGCAGTGCGCAAACAGCCTTGCACCAAATCACCCACGCCATGCTGCGCTGGATGGCACCATTCCTGAGCTTCACCGCCGAAGAGGCCTGGGGCTTGTTTGGCAACTCCGAATCGATCTTCCTCGAAACCTTTGTCGACTTGGGTCAGGCCGACGCGGCCTTGCTGGCCAAGTGGGCACGCATTGGCGAGATTCGCAATGCGGTCAACAAAGAGATTGAAGTTAAGCGCAATGCAGGATTAATTGGTTCATCTCTTCAAGCCTACTTGTACTTAGAAGCTCAGAAAGAAGACTCGGCTTTACTTGAATCGTTAGGGAACGACATTAAGTTTATTTTCATCACATCCAAAGTTGAGTTGAGCGAAGGAGAAAATTTGAAACCTGTAGTGGGTAGTGCCGCTACGCAAGGAATTCAAAAGTGTGAGCGGTGCTGGCACTATCCTGACTATCCCAATCAAGTCGGTCAAGATAGCGCCCACCCCACCTTGTGTGGCCGCTGCACCAGCAACCTGTATGGCGAGGGCGAAGTGCGCCATTGCGCCTAACGCCCCAACGGGAACACCCATGGCACGTCACACCTTCATCCGCAGCAACACCTCACACTGGGTGTGGCTGTGCATCGCCGCCCTGGTGGTGCTGGCTGACCAGTTCACCAAGGTGTTGATCGTGGGTCGCTATGGCTTGGGTGAGGGTTTTGCAGTCACAGAGTTTTTCAACATCGTGCGGGTGCACAACACAGGCGCTGCGTTTTCGTTTTTAGCCAGCGCAGGTGGCTGGCAACGCTGGTTTTTCACTGGTCTGGGCTTGGTCTCGGCAGGCGTGATCGTGTGGATGCTCAAAAAACATCCTGGACAAAAACTCTTTGGCTTGGCACTGGCCTGCATCCTGGGCGGTGCGGTGGGCAATGTGATCGACCGCGTGCTCTACGGCTACGTGGTCGACTTTTTGGACTTTCACCACGCAGGCATCCACTTCCCGGCATTCAACCTGGCCGACAGCGCCATCACCTTGGGCGCCGCCTGTTTGGTGCTGGACGAGGTGTTGCGGGTGCGGCGCGGGCATTGAGCCCAGGCGCCAAGGTCCACACGTGAAAAAGCCCTGCTGTCACCAGCAGGGCTTTTTTGTGAGTGCTAGAAATGCGCGCTCAGATCACAGCGTGATGATGGTGCACCCGGTGGTCTTGCGTGCTTCCAAGTCGCGGTGCGCTTGGGCAATGTCGGCCAGCTTGTACGTCTGGTCGATGTGAATCTTGACCTTGCCGCTGGTGACTGCACCGAACAAATCGTCAGCCATTTCTTGCGTACTCTCGCGGCTCACGATGTGGCTGAACAAGGTTTGACGGGTCACATAGATCGAGCCCTTGCCACCCAAGATGCCGGGGGCAAAAGGCGGCACAGGGCCCGATGCGTTGCCAAAGCTGGCCATCAGGCCAAACGGTGCGATGCAATCGAGTGATTTGTCCCAGGTGTCTTTGCCCACCGAGTCGTAAACCACTTTGACGCCTTTGCCGCCGGTGATTTCTTTCACGCGGGCCAAGAAGTCTTCGCTGGAATAGTTGATCACAAAGGCTGCGCCATTGTCTTTGGCCAGCTTGCATTTGGCATCGCTGCCCGCCGTGCCAATCAGCTGGTACCCCAGTGCCTTGGCCCATTGGCAAGCGATCAAGCCCACACCACCGGCAGCCGCATGGAACAAGATGAAGTCACCCGCTTTCAACCCACCCTGGGGCAGGGTGCGCTTGAGCAAGTACTGGGCGGTCAAGCCCTTGAGCATCATGGCCGCACCGGTTTCAAACGAAATGGCATCAGGCAATTTGCACACGCACTTGGCCGGCATCACGCGCTCTTCGCAGTAGCTGCCCGAGGGGTGGCTGGCATAGGCGGCACGGTCGCCCACCTTCAAATGGGTCACGCCTTCGCCCACCGCTTCCACGATGCCGGAGGCTTCCATGCCTAAGCGCACCGGCATGGGTGCGGGGTACAGGCCAATGCGTTGGTACACATCAATGAAGTTCAAGCCAATGGCTTTGTGGCGAATGCGAATCTCACCGGGTCCTGGGTCGCCCACGGTCACATCGACCAATTTCATTTCTTCGGGGCCGCCGTTTTTTTCAATGATGACTGCTTGGGACATAAAAAGTACTCCTCAGAGGTGACAAATATTTCGAAAGTTCGGCATCCTGCCACACATGCACTTACCGCAGGTGTCACCTCGGTTATTCACGCTCGGTTAGAGTGCAGGATGTCTTTCACTGCCCAAGCTCTGACATGGCGCTCTGCCGCAATGCTCATGATCCCGCCACTCATGTGGGCAGGCAATGCCATTGTGGGGCGCATGATCCACGACATGATTCCACCCATGACGCTCAATTTTGTGCGCTGGGTCATGGCAGGTCTGCTGCTGCTGCCCTTCACCTACCAAGTGTTGCGGCGTCACAGCCCTTTGTGGTCTCACTGGAAGCGTTACGCCATGTTGGCCTTCTTGGGCGTAGGCTGCTACAACAGCTTGCAGTACTTGGCCTTGCAAACCTCAACCCCCATCAACGTCACCTTGGTGGCGTCTAGCAACCCTGTTTTCATGCTCGGCATTGGGGCCTTGTTTTTCAAGCAGTCCATTCGCAAGCGACAAATTGTTGGGGCTGTCCTGTCGATTTTTGGGGTGTTGCTGGTGTTGTCACGGGGCGACTTGCAAGCCTTGCTGCAAGTCCAGTTGGTGGTGGGCGATCTTTTTGTGCTGATGGCCACAGCCTCCTGGGCGGGCTACAGCTGGTTGATGAAGCAGACCACCGAGCCCGCAGAAGTCCACAACGATTGGGCCAACTTTTTGATGGCACAAATTGCACTGGGCTTGGTGTGGTCCGGGCTGTTCACTGCGGGGGAATGGGCCATCACCGACGTTCACATTCAGTGGGGCTGGTCCTTGGCAGCCGCGCTGGTCTATGTGTCTGTTGGGCCTGCCATATTGGCCTACCGATGCTGGGGTTTGGGTGTACAACAAGTCGGGCCCAATGTCGCCGGCTTCTTTGCCAACCTCACCCCTTTGTTTGCGGCCCTGCTGTCGGTTTTCGCCCTGGGTGAGTTGCCCGCGTGGTACCACATGGCTGCTTTTGGCTTGATTGTGGGCGGCATCGTGGTGTCGTCGCGGCAATAAAAAAGCCCCTGATGCACCAGGCATCAAGGGCTTTGCAAACCCAAACACACTCAGAACGTGCCGCTGTAAGCACCGCCATCGGTCAAGATGTTTTGCCCCGTGATGTAACTGGCCTGTGCAGAACACAAGAAGGCACACGCATCACCAAACTCAGATGGATGGCCAAAGCGCCCTGCAGGAATGGTCTTCTTGCGGGCATCCGCCACTTCTTCAAAGGACTTGCCTGTTTTGTCGGCCGCGCCTTTGAGGGTGGTGCGGATGCGGTCGGTGTCGTAGGCGCCCGGCAGCAAGTTGTTGATGGTGACGTTGCGTGAGGCCAATTTAGGCTGTCGCGCCAAACCCGCCACAAACCCCGTCAAGCCTGAACGCGCCCCATTGGACAAGCCCAACACATCGATGGGGGCCTTCACGGCGCCCGAGGTGATGTTGATGATGCGGCCAAAACCACGCTCAGCCATGCCGTCGACGGTGGCTTTGATCAAGTCGATGGGCGTCAACATGTTGGCGTCCAAGGCTTTGATCCACGCGTCGCGATCCCAGTTGCGAAAGTCGCCTGGGGGCGGGCCACCGGCATTGGTCACCACGATGTCAAAGTTTTTGCCCGGCCCGCCAGCCACCGACCACACCGCCTCGCGGCCCTCGGGTGTGGTGATGTCCATGGGCACCGTCAAAATGGTGGTGCCCAATTTGCGCAACTCCACAGCGGCCGCATTCAAGGCCTCTGCACCGCGCGCCACGATCACCACGTTGACGCCTTCTCGCGCCAAGGATTGCGCACAACCCAAGCCTAACCCTTTGCTGGCACCACCGACCAACGCCCACTTGCCTTTGAGACCTAAATCCATCACTTCGCTCCGTACTTTGAAACAATAAACACACCGCCCAACACCAGCAAGGTGCCCAGACCTATCCAAATGGTGAGCGGCTCATCGAGCACCATCACACCCAATGCAACAGTGGCCATGGGCCCAATCATGCCAGTTTGCGCGGTCAGCGCAGCGCCGATGCGTTCCACCGCCATCATCACCATCAGCACCGGTGCCACCGTGCAAGCCAAAGCATTCAAGATCGCCAGCCACAGCACCTCCACCGGCACATCGGCAGCCGCCCACGGGCGCAACACCAAAAACTGCACGATGCAGCACACACTGGCCACACTGGTGGCCCAACCCACCAAACGCATGGCGCCGATGCGCTGCACCCACTGGCCGCTGTAGATCAAATACAGGGCATAGGTGAGCGCACTGGCAAACACCAGACTGGCGCCCCACATCACCTCAGCACCCGCAAACGACAGCTCGTGCGCAAACACCACCAACACACCGCTGTAGCTCACGGCCATGGCCAGCATGCGAATCGGTTGAATCGGTTTTTTGTAGAGCACCCAACCCAGCAGCACCACCAAGGTGGGATTGAGGTAGAGGATCAAACGCTCCAAGCTCGCCGTGATGAATTGCAAGCCCAAAAAGTCAAGGTAGCTCGACAAGTAGTAGCCCACAAAGCCCAAGCCCACAATGCGCCACACATCTGCACGTGTGAGCGGGTTGGCCTTGGCATGGGCTTGGCGCTCAGACCACCAGCCCAGCAACAAAAAACACGGCAAGGCAAACAGCATGCGGTACATGATCACCGTCGCCGCATCG
>CANFJA010000128.1 GCA_947447235.1 Comamonadaceae bacterium | reverse complement strand
GCCTTCTTCCACCGTGGCACCCAGTTTGCGGCATTCGGTGGCCATGGCGGCGATGCGGTCGGTTTCTTTGACGCGCCAGCTGGCAATGTTGCGCAGCGTGGTCGGGCTGTCGGCGTAGAGCGCCATGACGGCCAAGGTCATGGCGGCATCGGGGATGTGGTTGCAGTCCAGTTCAATGCCGTGCAGCGGCCAAGCCCCGCGCTGCACCTGCAACCAGTTGGGGCCGCTGGCGATGCGCGCGCCCATCTGGGTGGCGGCGTCGATGAAGCGGATGTCGCCCTGAATCGAGTCGGCTCCCACGCCCTGAATGCGAATGCCGTCGCCGTTGGCGATGGCACCGAGTGCGATGAAGTAGCTGGCCGACGACGCATCGGCCTCGACGTGGATGCTGCCCGGCGACTGGTAGCGACTGCCCGCAGGAATGGTGAAGCGTTGCCAGCCTTCGCGCTCAACGGCGATGCCGTAGCGCGCCAGCAGGTTGAGCGTGATGTCGATGTAGGGCTTGCTGATCAGCTCGCCCACCACCTCGATCACGATGGGTCTGTGTTGCGCGGCCAAGGGCAGGGCCATCAGCAAGGCGGTCAAGAACTGGCTGGACACATCGCCGCGCACTTGGATGGGCGCATCAAGTTTCAAGCTGGGCTGGCCAATGTGCAGGGGCGGAAAACCTGTTTGGCCCAGGTAGTCAATCTGGCAGCCGAGCAAGCGCAGCGCGTCAACCAGGTCGCCAATCGGGCGCTCATGCATGCGTGCCACACCGGAGAGCGAGAAGTCGCCCCCCAGCACGGCCAAGGCAGCGGTGAGCGGGCGCATGGCGGTGCCTGCATTGCCCATGAAGAAGGCGATGGGTGCTTTGTGCGCCAGTTGACCGCCCAAGCCGGTGATGGTGACGGTGCTGCCTTGCACGTCCACACCGCATTTCAGTTGACGCAGGGCATCGAGCATGACGCGGGTGTCGTCGGAGTCGAGCAGGTCGTGGACCACCGTGGTGCCTTGGCACAGTGCAGAGAGCAACAACACGCGGTTGGAGATGCTTTTCGAGCCCGGCAACGAGACGGTGCCTGAGGCACCTTGCAGGGGCGGCAAGTCGAGAAAGGCCGTGGAGAACATGGCGAAAAAATGGTGGACCGAAGGCTCAGGCCTCAGAGGTCGTGTTGCACGAGGTGTGGGCTTGCAGCGTCCAAGCCGAACGCACAACGCTGGCTTGTTGAATCAGCTGTTGCAGTGCGGCAGCGTCGCCCACCTTCAAGGCGTTTTCGAACTGCGCCAGCGCGGCGCGAAAGTGCGCGACTTGAGCGAGCACTTCGGCGCTGTTGGCGCTGAGGATGTCGCGCCAGACGGCGGCATCGCTGGCCGCGATGCGCGAGAAGTCTTTGAAGCCAGGGCCCGCCATGTCCAAATACGCCGCGCCTTGAGGCTGGGATGACAAGGCGTTGACGGCGGCAAAGGCCAGCATGTGCGGCAGGTGGCTGACGGCGGCAAAGGTGGCGTCATGCGCCTCAGCCGTCATGGTGCTCACCTGGCTGCCAATGGCAGCCCAGACATCGTGCGCGGCTTGCAGCCGCGTAATGCTTGTTTTGGGCAGCGGGGTGAGGATGGTGCGGCGGTTTTGGTACAGGCCCGCCTCGGCGTGTTCGATGCCCGCCACCTCTTTGCCAGCAATCGGGTGTGCCGGCACAAAGCACGAGAGTCGCTCGCCCAAGCTGGCTTGTGCGGCAGCAATCACATCGCATTTGGTGGAGCCCACGTCCATCAGCAAGGCGTTGGGGCTGAGCACATCTCGCATGGCTTCAAAGCTGGCTTGCATGGCGCCCACGGGGACAGCCAGCAGCACCAGGTCGGCGCCTTGCACGGCTTGGGCCACGCTGGTGCAGGCTTGGTCGATGACCTGGCGTTGCACCGCACGTTGGCGGGTTTTCTCGGAGGCACTGAAGCCAGCGATGGTGTGAACCCAACCCGCTTGGCGCAAGGCCAGCGCGAATGAGCCGCCCATCAAGCCGCAGCCGATGAGTGCCAGGCGTTGAAATCTCGGCGAACTCATTCGCTGACGGGGTAAGAGCCCAACACTTTGTAGAAGGCGCACAGGCCTTGCAACTCCTGCAAGGCGGCTGCCACATGGGGCTGAGAGATATGACCTTGGATGTCGATGTAGAAGTAATACTCCCACTGACCCGATTTGGCGGGGCGCGACTCAAAGCGCGTCATCGACACGCCGTTGTTTTTGAGTGGCACCAAGAGGTCGTGCACGGCGCCCGGACGGTTCGGCACCGATACCACCAGGCTGGTGCAGTCTTTCCCAGACGCGGGCGGCGTGGCCAGGGTTTGCGGCAAGCTGATGATGGCAAACCGGGTGCGGTTGTAGGCCTCGTCTTGGATCGCGTGGTGCACGATGTGCAAGCCAAACTGGCCCGCTGCGCGCTCACTGGCCAAGCCCGCCCAAGCGGGATGGGTGGCGGCCAGGCGAGCGCCTTCGGCATTGCTGGACACCGCGCGTCGCTCGGCGTTTGGCAGGTGTTGACTGAGCCAGACCTGACACTGGGCCAAGGCCTGGGGGTGGGCCATCACCACTTCAATGCCGTCGAGCGAATTGGTTTGGCGCAACAGGTTGTGGCGCACCAACAGGCTGACTTCGCCCACCACATGCACGGGAGAGCGCAAAAACAAATCGAGCGAGCGTGCCACCACGCCCTCGGTGGAGTTCTCCATGCCCACCACGCCGTATTGGGCGGTGCCCGCGGCGGTGGCGTGGAACACCTCGTCAAAGTTGGCGCAGTAAATGAGGTTGGCGGCGCTGCCAAAGAACTCAATCGCAGCTTGTTCGCAGAAGGTGCCCTGTGGGCCCAACACGGCCACGCGTTGCGGGGCTTCAAGCGCCAGACACGCCGACATGATTTCGCGCCAAATCGCCGCGACATGTGGGTTCTTCAAGGGCCCGGGATTGGCTTGGGTGATTTTGTCGATCACTTGGGCCACGCGGTCGGGACGGAAAAATGGCGAGCCTTCGGCGCGTTTGATCTCGCCCACCTGCTCGGCCACCTCTGCACGTTGGTTGAGCAGGCTCAGCAGTTGTTTGTCCAGCGCATCGATTTGCACGCGCAGTTCGCCCAAGGCGTCAGATTGAATGGGCTGTTGGCTCATGGTCAAGCAGGCGTTTGGCCGTCTTCGGCAGGACCCTCTGTGTCCGCATCGCCCTCAGGCGCTGCGGCATCGTTCTCGACAATGCGCTGCAGTCCGCTGAGCTTGGCTCCCGCATCGAGGCCGATCAAGGTCACGCCCTGGGTGGCGCGACCGAGTTCACGAATCTCAGACACGCGGGTGCGCACCAACACGCCGGTGTCGGTGATGAGCATGATCTCGTCGTCGGCTTGGACCAGCGTGGCGGCCACCACTTTGCCATTGCGTTCAGATTGCTGGATGGCAATCATGCCTTTGGTGCCGCGACCATGGCGGGTGTATTCGGTGATGCTGGTGCGTTTGCCGTAGCCGTTTTCAGTGGCGGTCAAAACGCTGGCGCGCACGGCATCGGCTGGGGCGTTGGGGTCTTCTTGTTCGGACACCAGCATGGCGATCACGCTTTGTCCGTCTTCGATCATCATGCCGCGCACACCACGCGCGCTGCGACCCAAGGGACGCACATCGTTTTCGTCAAAGCGCACCGCTTTACCGCCGTCGCTGAACAGCATGACGTCGTGTTTGCCGTCGGTCAGGGCTGCGCCCACCAAGAAGTCACCGTCGTCCAAGTTGACAGCAATGATGCCGCCCTTGCGTGGGTTGTTGAACTCGTCGAGTGAGGTCTTTTTGACGGTGCCCATGGAGGTGGCCATGAACACAAATTGGTCTTCAGGGAAGGTGCGCGCCTCACCTGTGAGCGCCAAGACCACGTTGATTTTTTCGCCTTCTTGCAGCGGGAACATGTTGACGATGGGGCGACCACGTGAGCCACGGGAGCCTGCGGGCACTTCCCAGACCTTGAGCCAGTACAAGCGGCCCCGGTTGGAGAAGCACAAGATGTAGTCGTGCGTGTTGGCAATGAAGAGTTGGTCGATCCAGTCGTCTTCTTTGGTGGCCGTGGCTTGCTTGCCTCGACCCCCGCGTTTTTGGGCGCGGTATTCGCTCAAGGGCTGGCTCTTGATGTAACCGCTGTGGCTGAGCGTGACCACCATGTCGGTGGGGGTGATCAGGTCTTCGGTGCCCAGGTCTTGGGCGTTGTGTTCAATCACGCTGCGGCGCGCGCCGACCTTGGTTTGTCCAAATTCTTGTTTCACCACGCTGAGTTCGTCGCCGATGATGGTGGACACGCGCTCAGGCTTGGCCAAGATGTCGAGCAAGTCGTCGATCTCGGCCATCACGTCTTTGTATTCGTTGACGATCTTGTCTTGTTCCAAGCCGGTCAAACGTTGCAGGCGCATCTGCAAAATCTCTTGGGCTTGGGTGTCGCTCAGGCGGTACAGGCCGTCGTTGCCCATGCCAAATTCTTTTTCCAAACCATCGGGACGGTAGTCGTCGGCGTTGATCACGCCGCCATCTGCACGGCTGCGGGTGAGCATTTCGCGCACCAGCTTGCTGTCCCAAGCGCGGGTCATCAACTCGGCCTTGGCCACCGGTGGGGTGGGGGCGTTGCGGATGATGGCAATGAATTCATCGATGTTGGCCAGTGCCACGGCCAAGCCTTCCAGCACATGGCCGCGCTCGCGGGCTTTGCGCAAGGTGAAGATGGTGCGGCGTGTGACCACTTCGCGGCGGTGCTGCAAAAAGACGCTGATGAGGTCTTTCAGGTTGCACAGCTTGGGCTGGCCGTCGATCAAGGCCACCATGTTGATGCCAAAGGTGTCTTGAAGCTGGGTTTGTTTGTAGAGGTTGTTGAGCACCACCTCAGGCACGGCGCCGCGCTTGAGTTCGATCACCAAGCGCATGCCTGATTTGTCGGACTCGTCTTGGATGTGGCTGATGTCTTCGATCTTCTTTTCGTGCACCAACTCGGCCATGCGTTCTTGCAAGGTCTTTTTGTTCACTTGGTAGGGCAGCTCGTCGACGATGATCGATTGGCGCTGGCCACGGTCGATGTCTTCGAAGTGGCATTTGGCACGCATGACCACACGGCCTCGACCGGTGCGGTAGCCGTCTCTGACGCCGCTCATGCCGTAGATGATGC
>CANFJA010000127.1 GCA_947447235.1 Comamonadaceae bacterium | reverse complement strand
GTGTTTGTGGACACCCGCAGCATCGTCGAGCCCGCAGGAGCTTTGGCTGTGGCGGCCATCAAACAGTACGTGGCCGAGCACAAAACCAAAGGCGAAACCTACGCCGCCATTTTGTGCGGCGCCAACATGAACTTTGACCGTCTGCGCTTTGTGGCCGAGCGCGCCGAGGTGGGCGAAGAACGCGAAGCCTTGTTGGCTGTGACCATCCCCGAGCAACCCGGTAGCCTGCGTCGCTTTTGCGAGTTGATAGGCAAACTGCCCAGCTTTGGCGGCGGCAAAACCCCGCGCAGCGTGACCGAGTTCAATTACCGCATGAGCGACCAAGCCAAAGCCCATGTGTTTGTGGGCTTGACCACCGGCGTCAAGGGCGAGAGCAGCAAAATCGCCGCCCACTTCACCAAGCACGGCTTTGAAGCCATTGACCTCACCCACGACGAGCTGGCCAAAGAACACATTCGCCACATGGTGGGCGGCCACTCGGCGCTGGCCCAAGAAGAACGCTTGCTGCGCTTTGAATTTCCTGAACGTCCGGGTGCTTTGATGAAATTCTTGCTGGCCATGCGCCCGGGCTGGAACATCAGCCTGTTTCACTACCGCAACCAAGGCGCCGACTACGGTCGCATCTTGATGGGCCTGCAAGTGCCCAAGACAGACGACAAGGTGTTTGCCAAATTTTTGGTGGCCTTGGGCTACCCCTACGTCGAAGAAACCAAGAACCCGGCTTACCGCTTGTTTTTACAACGCTGAGGGCATTGAGTGCGCCCGGCCTCGTGGCCTCATCAGGGACTGGGGCACATTCCGTGTGCTGACCCGGTGATGAGGCTGCACGCGCGCAGGCACTTACTTGCGGGGTGGCAAATCGAGCGTCAGGGTGGCGGCGGCGTCACCCCCCGCCCCCAGGTTGACACGACGGCCTTGCACCGACTGCAACACCAAGCCCTCAGCCACTGGCGCGCCGACTCTGAAAGGCTTGGCAGGTTTGCCGTCCACAGCGATCAAGGCCGCGCCTTGCGAAGGGCCACCCGCCAACACGCCCACCAACTGAAAGCGACTGGCCAACGCCGGAGCGGCCACCGGGCCAACAGCCACCAGCCCTAAGCTGCGTGCGGTGGCTGTGGCATCCACCTCCAAGCCAAGCTCTTCGCGCGGCGCACTCAGACTGCTTGACATGTCGCTGCCAGCGTCATGCAACACCCACGACGTGGCGCTGAAAGCCACCAAACCCCACACCACCAAGGAGGAGGCGTGAACCAGCAAAAAGGGGGCGCGTGCAGACAACATGTGGGTATTATCATTCAGCCTATGAATACTTTCGAAATACCCCAACATCCAAGCCGACGCCAACGCGGCTTCACGCTGATTGAGCTGATGGTGGTGCTGGCCATCATTGGCGTGCTCGCTGCTTTGGTGGTGCCCAACGTGCTCGACCGCGCCGACGACGCGCGTGGCACGGCCGCCCGCACCGACGTGAACAACCTCATGCAAGCCCTCAAGCTCTACCGCTTGGACAACCAGCGCTACCCCGCGCCTGAGCAAGGTTTGCAAGCCTTGGTCATCAAGCCCACCACAGGCCCTGCACCGCTCAACTGGAAACCCTACATCGACAAGTTGCCCAACGACCCCTGGGGCCGTCCCTACCAGTACATGTTGCCGGGTGTGAAGGGTGAAGTGGATGTGATGTCTTTCGGCGCCGACGGCCAACCGGGTGGTGAAGGCAAAAACGCCGACATCGGCAGCTGGCAATAAACCTTGCCATGCAGCGCCAGCGCGGCCTGACCTTGTTGGAGCTGTTGGTGGTGCTGGCCATCATCGGTTTTGCCAGTGCGGGCATTGCCCTGTCGCTGCGCGACGGCCAACAAACCCAACTCGACACCGAAGCCCAGCGCCTGATGGCGCACCTAGAGGCCGCACGCGTGAGCTCACGCACCAGCGGCGTCACCCTGACTTGGCGCGGCACGGGCGATGGCTACACCATCCTGCGCCCTGGCAGCAAGCCCTTCAAAACCGAGCAGTGGCTCTACCCGTCCACTGTGGTCTCGGCCTCGACCAACCCTGTGGTATTGGGGCCAGAACCCATCATTGCCCCCGTCACCCTCACACTCAGCCAAGCCGGCTCCAAACCGCCCGCCACGCAGATCGTGCGCATTGGCACCGATGGGCTGCGGCCGTTCGAGAGGCTGCCATGACAAACCCAACAAACAGCCACCCACGCAGCCGCTCCATCAGTGGCTTCACCCTGATCGAAGTCTTGGTGGCCTTGGCCATCGTCGCCCTGGCCTTGATGACCGCACTCAAAGTCAGCGGCGCCTTGGTGGGCAATGCACAACGTCAAGCCGATGTGCTGCTGGGACAAATTTGCGCCGACAACGCCATCCATCAGCTGCGACTGGCCCAACAACTCCCGGGTGTGGGCAATTCGCAGGTGCCCTGCGCCCAAGCGGGGCGCGAGTTGCAGGTGGCCTTGACCATTCGCAGCACGCCCAACCCTTCTTTCAGGCGCGTGGATGCGCAGGTGTTTGACGCCAGCACGCCGATCTTGCGCGTCACCACACTGGTAGGACGCTACTGAGCCCGACCATGAAAACCCAGCGCGGCTTCACCCTGATTGAATTGCTCATGGCCTTGACGCTGATGGCCGTGCTGTCGGGCCTGAGTTGGCGCGGCTTAGATGGCTTGATGCGCACCCGCGATGTCACGCAGCAACGCGTTGCGCAAACCGCGATGGTGCAAACCGTGCTCGCCCAGTGGCACGCCGACCTCGATGCCATGCAGCCGGTCGCTGGCATCAACGACGCCGGTGTGTCGTGGGATGGTCAGGTGTTGCGCATCACGCGCCGCAGCAGCACGCGTCTCAACGACGGCAAAGACCCCGGCTTGTGGGTGGTGGCCTGGACACGGCGCACCAGCAACGCCAGCCAAGACACCGACGGTCAGTGGATGCGCTGGCAGTCACCCGCCCTGAATGACCGCAACGCCTTGAACTTGGCGTGGGAACAAGCCAAGCTGTGGAGCCAAAACTCGCGCCAGCAAGATGCACCCCACGAAACCGTGTTGCTGGGCTTGACGCAATGGCAACTCACCTACTTTCGCGGCAATGCGTGGACCAACCCCTTGTCGAGCGACGGCAACACCCCCAGCAACGGACAAACCAACGCCGCCCCGCCCGACGCCATTCGTCTGCTGCTCGACCTGCCCCCAAGCACCGGCTTGCCCGGACGCTTGACGCTCGACTGGGTGCGTCCCAACTTCAGCAACAGCAAGTCATGACCACGCCCTCGCCCCGCACCCCACACAAGCGTCAACGCGGCGCGGCCTTGTTGGCTGCCATGTTGACGGTGGCCTTGGTCGCCACCCTGGCGACGGGTGCCATGTGGCAGCAATGGCGTGCCGTGGAAACCGAAGGGGCCGAGCGCCAAAAGGCCCAAGCACGCTGGCTGTTGCTGAGCGCGCTCGATTGGGCGCGCGTCATCTTGCGCGAAGACACACGCGCAGACGGCGCCAACAAGACCGCATCGGTCGACCACCTGGCCGAGCCCTGGGCAGTGCCTTTGCAACAGGTGCGGCTGTCGAGTTTTTTGTCGGCTCTGCCAGAGGGCGTGAGCAACAACGAAGATGAGAGTTTGAGCGAGCAGGTGTTTTTGTCGGGCCAAATCACCGACCTGCAATCTCGCCTCAACGTCCTGGGCTTGCTCAACGGCGACAAGATCAACCCCGAGATGCAACAGGCCTTTGAGCGTTTGTTTGCTGTCTTGGGTCTGCCCCAAGAGCAACTCCAACGCATGCTGCAAAACCTGCAAGCCACCCAAGACAGCAAACAAGCCGGTGCGCTGCTGATGCCCCAGCGCGTGTCTCAGCTCACTTGGTTGGGCTTGACGCCTCAAACCCTGACCCAACTGCAAGCCCACATCACCCTCTTGCCGGTGCGCACGCCGGTCAACGTCAACACCGCCAGCGCGGAAGTGCTGTATGCCAGCGTGCCTGGCCTGAGCATGTCCGATGCCCAACGTTTGGTGCAACAACGCGAAAGAAACCATTGGGCCAGCTTGGACGACTTCAAAAAGGCCTTGGGTCGCAACAGCGGCAACGCCAGCGAAACAACCCACAGCGTGAACACCAAATTTTTTGAAGTCTATGGCCGCTTGTCGATGCCCCAAACCAGCTTGGTCGAGCGCTCGGTGCTACAGCGCGATCAAGCCGATTTGAAGGTGCTTTGGCGTGACAGCGGACAATGGGCTGAAATGCAAACTAACTATCTACAATAGTTTTCTCATGTTGATCATTGCCCTTCCCCACGCCCCCCATGCAGACGCGTCTGGCTATGCGCACGTCCACACCGATGGCCAAACTGTGTTGCGCAGTGCCACGGGCATGGCCGACGCACTGTCGGCCCATGCCGGTGAGGTGGTGGCCGTGGTACCGCACACCCGGCTGTCTTGGTTTGAGGTGCAACTGCCCCCTGCCAGCCACGGCGCTCGCTTGACCCCTGTGCTGCAAGGTTTGCTCGAAGACCGCCTGCTCGATGACCCCGCGCACCTGCACATGGTGCTGCCCTCAGACGCCACGGCTCTCACCCGCCAAGGCGGCACCACCCAAGTGGCCGTGTGTGACAAGCAATGGCTGCGCGACGCCTTGGCGCCGCTGCAAGCCGCAGGCTTGACGGTGCAACGTTTGGTCCCAGAGATCAGCCCCAGCGACACGCCCCAGCTGTACTTCTGCGGCACGCCAGAGCACGTCGTGCCCCTGCTCGCCCATGCACAGGGCGTGACGACGCTGCCACCCAACACAGCCCATTGGACTGCGTTCACGCAGTTGACTGACCCGGCCTTGCGTTTGTATGCCGAGCCCGCCATGGTGGCGCAAGTGCAGCAACAGTTGCAGCAACAACCCGAACTTCAAACCGCCGCCCAACGCTGGCTGGCAGCCAGCCATTCGCGCTGGGACATGGCCCAAGGCGAATGGGCCCAAGGGCGCAGCCAGCACCTGCAACGCCAATTGCAAGCTGCTTGGCAAAGCTTTCGCCACGCCCCCGCTTGGCGCCCGGCACGTTGGGGCTTGGTGGTTTTGGCATTGGTACAAGTTATTGGCCTCAACGCCCTGGCTTGGCGCGAACGCCAAAGCATGCAGCAGCAACTCGCGCAACTGCCTGCGGTGCTGCAAAACACCTTTCCCAAAGTCACCGTGGTGGTCG
>CANFJA010000126.1 GCA_947447235.1 Comamonadaceae bacterium | reverse complement strand
TTCATCAAGGCCGTACCCACACCCGCAGGCACAAAGGCAAACAAGGCATCGGGCTTGGCGTCACGCACTTTTTGCAAGAACGGCGCGAAGTCGGGGTTGCGCAGGGGCACACGCAAGGTCTCGACCACCACACCACCGTTGGCAACGAAGGTGTCTTTGAAAAACTTTTCAGAGTCCACGCCCGGTCCGTAGTCGGTGACCAAGCTGACCACTTTTTTGATGTTGTTTTTGTAGGCCCAATCGGCCAAGGCCGTCACCACCTGAGGCACCGTAAAGCTCGAGCGCACGATGTAGGGCGACGCTTGGGTGATGCTCGATGTGGCAGCCGCCATCACCACCATCGGTGTTTTGGATTGAGTGGCCACAGGGGCCGTGGCAAAGGCCAAGGGCGTCAAGCCAAAGCCGGCCAACACATTGACCTTTTGGTTGACCACCATCTCTTGCGCCAAGCGCTTGGTCACGTCCGGGGTGCTGGTGTCGTCCTTGAGGATGAGTTCAATTTTTTTGCCGGCTACCGTGCTGCCGTTTTGCGCCAGATACAGTCTGGCTCCGGCTTCCATTTGTTTGCCGGTGGAGGCAAACGGCCCGGTCATGGGCAACAGCAAGCCCACTTTGAAGGTGTTGTCTTGGGCGTGTGCGACGCTCACACCCCAGCCCATCAGGCTGGCGGCGGTCAACGCAATCAGGTGTCTTTTGTTCATCATGTCTCCAGGGTGATTGGTGGGTGGATTACAGCATCAAATGCGGATGGTCTCTGTCCATAGAATGACACACCTCAAAATTTCACCAGGAGACCCACGCATGCTCAAGTTTTATTACAACGCCGCACCCAACCCCATGAAAGTGGCGTTGCTGCTCGAAGAGTTGGGCTTGCCGTTTGACGCCATTCCCGTGGACACCCGCAAAGGTCAGCAATTTGACCCTGCATTTCAACAAGTCAACCCCAACAGCAAGGTGCCAGCCATCGTGGACGGTGACGTGACGGTGTTTGACAGCAACGCGATTTTGTTGTTCTTGGCCGACCGTGAGCAAAAGTTTGTGCCCCTGCAAGCCAACAGCGCAGAGCGCGGGCAAATGTTGTCGTGGCTGATGTTCATTGCCACAGGCATTGGGCCCTTCTCGGGCCAGTCGGTGCACTTTCGCCACGCAGCACCCGAGCCCAAAGAGTACGCCTTGAACCGCTACGACTTTGAAGCGCATCGCCATTGGGCCGTCGTCAATGAGCACCTCAGCCACAACCACTTCATGTTGGGCGCTCATTACTCCATCGTCGACATGGCGTTTTGGGGCTGGGCACGCATGGTGCCTTATGTGTTGGGCAAGGACGATGCCTGGACAACCTATCCACACATCAAGCGTTTGCTCGACGAGATCAACGCCCGCCCTGCCGCGCAACGCGCTGAGGCACTGAAAACCCGCAACGCCTTCAAGGCCGAGTTGGACGATGAGGCCCGCCGTTTCATGTTCCCGCAAAACGAACGCCTCAAAAAGTAACTGCCGCACAGCGAACTCACGGCTCAGCAGGTGCTGGCCTTGAACCAAAAAGCCGCGATGCCGCAAGGCATGGCGGCTTTTTTCACGCCCACATGAAGTGAAAAAATGCTGTTGGGGTCGATGGATGACGCTTTGTTTGATCAAAGTCATACATCCTGACGTTGATTCAACCTACATTGAAAGAACACACCAACCCCAAGGAGCAATGTATGAAACTTTTAGTCGCCGTGGATGGATCCAAAAATTCCTTGGCTGCCGCCAAGTACGCAGCCAGTTTGTCTGCCTCGCTCAAAGGCAAAGGCCACATCACCCTGATTTCCGTGCACGACGACACCGCGCTCAAGCACCTGAAAAAGTACGTGCCCAAAGACACCGTCAACGACTACCTGCGCAGCCTGAGCGAAAAAGACATCGCCAGCGCACAGAAGTTGTTCGACAAGATGGGTGTGGCCCATGACATGGTGATTCGTTTTGGCCACCCAGCAGAGTGCATCAAAGCCGAGTCCGAGTCGGGCAAGTTTGACTTGATCGTGATGGGCTCCAAGGGCCGCTCCTCACTCAAAGACATGGTGGTCGGCTCGGTGGCTCATAAGTTGCTGGCTATCGCCAAGGTGCCTGTGCTATTGGTGAAGTGAGCCCACAAAGTCCAACAACAGTTGGTTGAAGGCGACCGGGTCTTCCACCTCGGGCAAATGCCCAATGCCGGCCAACTCGACCAAGCGCCCGATGGGTAACTGGGGCAAGAGCAGGTCGGCATTTTCTTGGCGCGGGTTCATGCGGTCTTCGCTGCCTTGCACCAACAGCACCGGCATGGTCAGGGCGGCGGCCAAGTCAGGGGTATAAAAGTCGCTCAACCTGAACGACACCGCGCGCAACAAACCTGCTGCTTGCGTGCCACGCGTGACCTCCACCAACATGGCGCGCAATTCAGGCGAGGCATTGGGGCCCACCAAGTTGTCCACGCCTGCGTCCCCGTATTGGTAACTGCCCAAACGAATACGGCGCGCTCGGGCTTCAAACTTTTCACGGCGTTCTGGGCTGACTTGCTTTTGCCCCACACCCGTGCCCGTCAAGATCAAACGCTGCACACGCTGTGGGTATCGAATTGCAAAAGCCTGCGCGACCACCGAGCCAAATGAGTTGCCACACAACACAAACTGTTGCAGCCCTATGGCTTGCGTGAAGTCCGCCACGGCTTGTGCGTAATCGGCATCGGTGGGCTGCTCGGTCTTGAGGTTGTCGCTCATCCAGTAGCCCGGTGCGTTCCAGGCCACCACCCGACAGTGCTGACTCAAGGCTGCGAACTGAAAGCGGTAATACGTGGCATTGCTGCCAATGCCGTGCAAGAACAACACACAGGGTTTGTCGGCAGGCCCCGCCTCAATGTAGGAAAAGCGGTCACCCACGTAGCGCGCTTGCGCATCCAAGGGGATACGGGCAAACCGAACATCGGGGAGTGCTGGATGGGCCGTGGGCTGTGTCATGATCGGTGCCAATTTCTAGGGGCCAAGATGAGGCGACGCGTTGCATCCTACCCGCAGGTTTGAGGACACACACATGAAGCATTGGATGATGGTTTTATTGACGGCACTGTCTGTCGCCGCAGGCACAGCTCACGCACAAGAGTGGCCGACGCGCCCCGTCAAATTGATCGTGCCCTACCCCGCGGGCGGCGGCGTGGATGTGATGGCTCGTGCCCTGGCCCAGCGCCTGCAAGACAAATGGCAGCAACCCATCACCATCGACAACCGTCCCGGCGCCAACACCTTGATTGGCACCGAAGCCGTTGCCCGCGCCAACGACAACCACACCTTGTTGTTCACCACAGACGCCACCTTCACCATCAACCCCCACCTCTACAACAAGCTGCCCTACGACGCTGACAAAGACTTTGTGCCTGTCACGCAGTTGGTCGCTTTCAGTCAAATGCTGGTGGCCAACGCCAGCCTGTCTGCCAACAACCTCAAAGAGTTGCTGGCCTTGGCCAAAGAAAAACCGGGGTCCTTGTCGTATGCCTCGTATGGCCCGGGTAGCCAACCGCAGTTGGCCACCGAAATGCTTAAGCAAAAGGCGGGCGTGTTCATCGTGCACATTCCTTACCGTGGCATTCCACAAGCCGTGACGGCGGTGGTCAGTGGCGAAGTGCCACTCACCTGGTCGGGCATTGTGTCGGCGCGGGCGCATATTGCGAGCAAGCGCATCAAGCCCTTGGCTTATGGCGGCAAAACCCGTGCCGCCGCTTACCCCGATGTGCCCACCATGACCGAGTTGGGCTTTCCAGAAGTGGATGCCAATGTGTGGGTCGGTGTGTTTGCGCCCGCCAGCTTTGCGTCTGCGCTGGTGAACCGCATGCACCGCGATATCTTGGCGGTGATCAGCGAGCCCGACTTTCGCAGCAAAGAAATCGAAGGCAAGTCGTACGACTACGTCGGCGCTGGACCAGACGAATTTCGCCGCCACATCCGCAGTGAAAGCGCATCCCGCAGAACCACCATCAAAGCCTCAGGCACTGTGATCGAATGACAAACCCCATCTGGCGAGACCTCACGCAAACCCAACTCGATTGGGCCTATGACCAAGCCCAACATGCTGCCAACATGAGCGAGGTCTTGGCGCGCTGCGCTGCACACAGCAGCGCGGCACGTGCCAGCGTGCAAGCACAAGGCATCGCGGTGCAACGCATGGCCTATGGCCCCACAGACGTGGAGGCGCTCGATTGGTACCCCAGCAGCACACCGCACGCCCCACTGGTTTTTTTCATTCACGGTGGGGCGTGGCGACGTGGCCTGGCCAAAGACTACGGCATGGCTGCGGCCTGGCTGCTTCAGCTTGGCGCGCATTTGGTGGTGCCCGATTTTTCCGCCGTGACCGATGTCGACGGCGACTTGCTGACCATGGCCGATCAGCTGCAACGCGCACTGGCCTTCACCGCCCAAAGCGCCACCGAGATGGGCGCTGACCCACAGCGCATTCATGTGGTGGGCCATTCATCGGGCGCCCATTTGGCGGCTTGCTTGGCGTCTTACAACTGGGCTCAAAAAGGTTTCAGCAAGACGCCTATTCGCACCCTGCTGTGTTGCAGCGGCATGTATGAGCTCGAACCGGTGAGCCTATCGGCACGCAGCAACTATGTGCGCTTCTCGCCCAAGACTTTGCAAGACTTGAGCCCACAGCGCCATCTGCACAACTTCACCATGCCCCTGGCGCTGATCTGCGGGGAAGGTGAGTCACCCGAGTTCAAACGCCAAGCGCGTGAATTTGCCCAAAACTTGTCAGCGCATGGTGCAGATGTGCATTTCCGCTGGGGCGCTGGCTTGAACCATTTTGAAATTCTGGAAACCTTTGCGCATCCCGAGGGGGTGATGGCCCAAGCCTTGCAAGAACAGCTGAGCGCCTGAGCCCGCTGGACACGTCGCATTCGCCCTTTCATCACCTTCTCCCCCACACACCATGTTGAACTCCGATCATTCACGCCGACAACTGCTCACAAGCGCTGTGCTGGGTGGCGCCAGCCTGGGAGCACTCCCTTCGCTGTGGGCTCAAAGCGCGCGCTACCCCACTCGCCCGGTGCGCATGATCGTGCCCAATGCACCGGGCAGTTCGGTCGACACCATCAGCCGCTTGCTTGGCCAACAACTCACCCCCTTGTTGGGGCAAGCCTGCGTCATCGACAACAAAGCGGGGGCTGCTGGTGC
>CANFJA010000125.1 GCA_947447235.1 Comamonadaceae bacterium | reverse complement strand
GGCATCAGCTCCAACATTCCGTTCCAGGCGGCGTTGTTGGCGCACCCCAAGTTTGTCTCGGGCGACTTCAACACCGGCTTCATTGCCGAGCAATACGCCCACGGTTTCCGTGCCGAAGACGTGCCGCACGACGACCCTGACTTCTTGGTGGCACTGGCCGCTTTTGTGCGCCGCAAATCGCGTGAACGCGCCGCCAACCTGAGCGGTCAGTTGCCCGGCTACGACGTCAAGATTGGCCAAGACTACACCGTGGTGGCGTTGGGAGCACAGGGCCACAACCGTTACACCGCGGTGCATGTGGACGAGTTCCGTGGTCAAAGTGGTTTGGCCACCATCCAAGTAGGCGCCAAGTCATACGCCATCGAAAGCCACTCGCGCTTGAACGATGTCCGCATTGCAGGCACGGTCAACGGTCAGCCTTTCACCGCCCAGGTGGAGCGCGGCACGGTCAAAAACCCGCTGGTGCTGCAAGTGCAGCACAACGGCACCCGCATCGACGCCTTGGTGATGTCGCCACGCATGGCCGAGTTGCACCAACTCATGCCGTTCAAAGCACCGCCTGACTTGAGCCGTTTTGTGCTGTCGCCCATGCCCGGTCTGCTGGTGGATGTGGCGGTCAAGCCTGGCCAAAAAGTGCAAGCCGGAGAACGGGTGGCCGTGATCGAAGCCATGAAGATGGAGAACGTGCTGTTCGCCACCCAAGACGGTGTGGTCAAGAGTGTGGTGGCCCACAAAGGCGAGTCGCTCACGGTGGACCAGATGATTGTGGAGTTTGAATGATGTCTGCCACCACACGCCCCTTCAAAGTGCTGGGCATCCAGCAAATCGCGATTGGTGGCCCTGACAAAGGCCGCTTGCAAAAACTCTGGGTCGACATGTTTGGCTTGGAGGTGACGGGCACCTTCAAAAGCGAGCGCGAGAACGTGGACGAAGACATTTGTGCCATCGGCACCGGCCCGTTCAAGGTGGAAGTCGATTTGATGCAGCCCTTGGACCCCGACAAAAAACCAGCGGTCCACACCACGCCCTTGAACCATGTGGGTTTGTGGATCGACAAGCTGCCTGAAGCGGTCGAGTGGCTGAGTGCGCAAGGCGTGCGGTTTGCGCCGGGTGGTATTCGCCAAGGTGCGGCGGGGTTTGACATCACCTTCCTTCACCCCAAAGCCAATGACGAGTTCCCCATCGGTGGCGAGGGCGTACTGATTGAACTGGTACAAGCGCCGCCTGAGGTGGTGAGCGCCTTCAGTAAACTGGCCGCTTCTTGAACCGAAGGGGCCTGCATGGCGGTGTTGACGTGTTTTGACGAGTATTCAGATTTTGTAAAACTCCGGCGTGACATCCACGCCCACCCCGAGCTGGGGTACGACGAACACCGCACCAGCGCCATCGTGGCTGAACGTTTGCGCAGTTGGGGCCTGGAGGTGCACACCGGCATTGCCCACACCGGCGTGGTGGGCGTGCTGCGGGGCCGCGCGGGGCCACACACCCTTGGCTTGCGCGCCGACTTGGACGCGCTGCCGCTGCAAGAAGACAACCACTTTTCCCACCGTTCACAGCACGACGGGCGCATGCACGCGTGCGGCCACGATGGCCACACCACCATGCTGCTGGCAGCGGCTTGGCAGTTGTCACAACGCCGTGACTTTGCAGGCACAGTGAATTTCATCTTTCAGCCGGCCGAAGAAATGGGCAAGGCGGGCGCCAAGAAGATGATCGACGAAGGTTTGTTTGAGCGCTTTCCTTGTGACGCGGTGTTTGCCCTGCACAACTTTTCGCTCGGTGCCGCAGCGGGCTCGTTCGCGCTCAACCACGGCGCTTTGATGGCGTCGAGCAACACCTGGCGCGTCACGCTGCGCGGGCGTGGCACCCATGCCTCGATGCCGCACACCGGCACCGACCCGGTGGCGGCCACCATCAACCTGGCGCAGCAGTTGCAAACCTTGGTGCCGCGCGTGATCGACTCGCGCGAGCGCGTGCTGCTGGCGGTCACACAAATGCACGGCTCCGATGCGCCCAATGTGATTCCCGATGTGGCCTGGGTGGGCGGCACGGTGCGCACATTTTCGGTGGAAGCCTTGGATGTGCTCGAAGCCGCTTTGCGTCGCACCGCAGAGCACACGGCCCTGGCCCACGGCTGCCAAGCCGAGGTGAGCTTTGTGCGGGCCTCACCACCGGTGGTGAACCATGCGTTTGAAGCGCAGTTTGCCGCCGATGTGATGCGCGAGATTGTGGGCGACGCGCAGGTGAATGACGCGTTTGAGCCGGTGATGACCGCCGAAGACTTTGCCCACATGCTGCGCGCCAAGCCCGGTTGCTATGCCTTCATTGGCAACGGCGACGGCGGCCACCGCATGCCCGATCATGGGCCAGGTGCGTGTGTGATCCACAACACCTCGTTTGACTTCAACGACGCCATCATCCCGATCGGCGCGAGCTACTTTGTGCGTTTGGTCGAGCGTTGGTTGGCACGCCCCTGAGTGGCGTGATGTCGGGTGTTGCACGGCCTGTGCATGCACCCGACACAGCTGAGATTCGTGTTTTTATTTGATTCAACAAGGATATTTATGTCTTCTCCACACACACTGCGTCGCCTGAGCCTCCTGCTGACTTTGAGCGCTTGCACCTTGGGTTCTGCCTGGGCGCAGCGCGTGGTGCACTTGGTGGTGCCGTTCGGACCCGGTGCGGTGCAAGACACCTTGGCGCGCACCTTCAACAACGAGCTGGGCCAAGCCTTGGGCGCTACGGTGCTGGTGGAAAACCGCGCGGGTGCAGGAGGCACCGTGGGCACGGCCCAAGTGGCGCATGCAGCGGCTGATGGCAACACCTTGGTGCTGGCTGCTGCCAGCCACAACTTGGCCGGGCACTTGTATGCCAAGCTGCCTTATGACCCGGTGAAAGACTTTGTGGGCGTAGCCTTGTTGGGCTACTCCGGCTACGTGGTGGCGGCACCTGCCAACATGGGCGTGAACAACTTGTCCGAGTATGTGCGCGCCTTGAAGGCCAAGCCCGGTCAACTCAACTACGCGTCGGCGGGCAACGGCAGCGCCACGCATTTGGGCATGGCCTCGTTCCTGGCCAAAGCCGGCGCCAGCATGCAGCACATTCCGATGAAGTCCACCGGCGACGCAGTCAACGAAGTGCTGGCCGGACGCGTGCAAGGTGTGACGTCGGCCAGCATCGGTGTGGCGGGGTTCCGCCAAGACCCGCGCATCAAGCTGCTGGCCTACACCGGCAGCCAACGCTCCAAGTTCATGCCCGAGTTACCGACCGTGGCCGAGGCGGGTTTGCCGGGCTTCAAGTTCGATTCGTGGTTTGGCTTGCTGGCACCGGCTTCGACACCCAAAGCCGAGGTGGACCGCATCAACGCGGCCATGGCCAAGGTACTCGCTGATCCCGTGGTGCAAGAGCGCTTCACCAAACTGGGGGTTGAGCCGGGTGCGATGTCATCGGATGAGTTTCAGCGCGTGCTGCGTGCGGACTGGGACACAGCAGGACAAATTGTGAAGGCCTCGGGCGCGCGCATCGAGTGAGGTTGGGCGACACAAGCACCCGCGTCAACGCATGAAACGGCCCCGAGAGGGGCCGTTCAGCTTTGCGCCCGTGCTTTGGCCTTGGCCAAGGCCGCTTCGATGATGGCGCGTTTGCGGTCCACTTCAGGCGCGCTGCCTGCACCCTCAGCGCCATGGGTGTGGGCGGGTAAGTCCGCTAATTTTTTGAGCGCTTTGGCTTGCAGCCGCTGCGCGTTGTCTTGGGCCTCACGGGCACTGCGCTGTTGGTGCCAGTCGTAGCGCTCGCGTGCAGTAGCCGCTTGCTCTGGCGACCACGCAGCCCAACCGGTGCGTTGCGGATCAACGGGTTCGAGTTGGATGCAGTCCACAGGGCACACGGGGATGCACAACTCGCAACCCGTGCAATAGGTCTCCATCACGGTGTGCATGCGTTTGTTGGCACCCACGATGGCGTCGGTTGGGCAGGCGGCGATGCACAGCGTGCAGCCGATGCACCACGCCTCGTCAATCACAGCCATCTGGCGTGGGCCCTCTGCGCCGTGTTCGGCACTCAAGGGGAGGGCTGCTTGGCCCAAGATAGCCGCCAAGCGTTGCACTCCTTCTTGGCCTCCGGGAGGGCATTGGTTGATGCCGGCTTCGCCCTCGGCCATGGCTTGGGCGTAGCGCTGGCAATCGGGAAAGCCGCAGCGCGTGCATTGCGTTTGCGGCAGTGCGTCATTGAGACGCTCAACCAGACTCACTTTTTAGCGCGCACAGCTTTCGTGGCTGCGGGCTTGGCGGCAACAGATTTTTGGCTGGTCTTGGCGATGACTTTCTTCGCCGCCACGGGGGTGGCCCGGCGGCCAGCGGCCACTGTTTTTTGAGCGGCAGGCCGGGCGACTTTGGGCTTGCCAGCAGAAGCCGCTTTGCCAGCAGCTTGAGGTTTCGCAGCCTTTTGGTGTTCCAAAATAAATCGCTTGACGTGTGGGTACACCACCTCGCGCCAACGGCGACCACTGAAGATGCCGTAGTGGCCTGCACCCGGCACCTCGAGGTGGTGGTGTTCTTGGCGCACGATGCCTGTGCACAAGTCGTGCGCAGCCACGGTTTGGCCGGAGCCGGAAATATCGTCCAACTCACCTTCTACGGTCAGCAGAGCGGTGCCTCGGATGTCGTGGGGACGAACCAGTTCCAGCTGCCCGGTTTCAGATTTCACTTGCCAGGTGCCACGTACCAGCTTGAACTCTTGGAACACCGTGTTGATGGTTTCCAAGTAGTAATCGGCGTCCATGTCGAGCACGGCGTTGTACTCGTCGTAGAACTGGCGGTGCGACTCGGCGCTGGAGTTGTCGCCCTTGATCAGGTCTTTGAAGTAGTCGTAATGGCTCTTCAAGTGACGGTCCGGATTCATGGCCACAAACCCAGTGTGTTGCAAAAAGCCGGGGTAGACGCGACGACCAGCCCCTGGGAAGTTGTCGGGGACGCGGTAGATCACATTGTTTTCAAACCAACTGAAGCTCTTGTTCATGGCCAAGTTGTTGACCGCCGTGGGCGACTTGGTGGCGTCAATGGGGCCACCCATCATGGTCATGGTCAGGGGCGTTTTTTCGCCACGGCTGGCCATCAAGGACACCGCAGCCAACACCGGCACGGTGGGCTGACACACACTGATCACGTGGCAATTGCCATAGTGACCTTGCAGGTAGCGGATGAACTCTTGCACGTAGTTCACATAGTCGTCGAGGTGAAACTCACCCTCGCTCAAGGGCACCAAACGCGCGTTCTTCCAGTCGGTGATGTAGACCTTGTGGTCTTTGAGCATGGTCTTGACGGTGTCGCGCAGCAAGGTGGCGTAGTGGCCCGACAAAGGCGCCACGATCAACACCACGGGCTGGCCTTTGAGGCTGGTCAGCGTGTGGGCATCGTCGGTGTAGCGTTTGAAGCGACGTAATTCACAGAAGGGTTTGTCGACTTCGATGCGTTCGTG
>CANFJA010000124.1 GCA_947447235.1 Comamonadaceae bacterium | reverse complement strand
GGCCGCCAGCGTGACCGATGCCGCCTATGCGGCGGTGGGGGCTGAGCTGGTCGATGCCGCCACTGCTTGGGGCTGCGACTTGGTGCTCAAGGTGCGAGGCCCGTCTGAGTCAGAAACCTCTCTCATCAAGGCGGGCAGCGCCGTGGTGGGCATGTTGGAGCCCTTCAATGCGCAGGGGCTGCAGCGCTTGGCCGCAGCGGGTGCCACGGGCTTTGCTCTAGAGGCTGCACCGCGCACCACGCGCGCGCAAAGCATGGATGTGTTGTCATCCCAAGCCAACATTGCGGGCTACAAGGCGGTGATGCTGGCAGCAGACACGTACCAGCGTTTTTTCCCGATGCTCATGACGGCGGCCGGCACGGTCAAAGCTGCGCGCGTGGTCATTTTGGGCGTGGGCGTGGCGGGCTTGCAGGCCATTGCCACGGCCAAGCGCTTGGGCGCGGTGATTGAAGCCACCGATGTGCGCCCCAGCGTGAAAGAACAGGTGGAGTCACTCGGTGCCAAATTCATTGACGTGCCGTTTGAAACCCAAGAAGAAAAAGATGCCGCTGAAGGTGTGGGCGGCTATGCCCGCCCGATGCCAGTGAGCTGGCTGGAGCGCCAAAAGGTGGAAGTGGCCAAGCGTGTGGCGCAAGCCGATGTGGTGATCACCACCGCGCTGATTCCGGGTCGTGCCGCGCCGGTGCTGGTGACCGAAGACATGGTCAAGGCGATGAAGCCAGGCTCGGTGATCATTGACATTGCCGCGGGCAAAGGTGCCAACGGGTCGGACGGCAACTGCCCGCTGACCGAAGCGGGCAAGACCGTGATCAAGCACGGCGTGACCTTGGTGGGTGAAACCAACTTGCCAGCCCTGGTGGCGGCAGACTCCAGCGCACTGTATGCCCGCAACGTGCTCGACTTTTTGAAGCTGATCATCAACAAAGAAGGGCAGCTGCACATCGACATGGAAGACGACATCGTGGCGGCCTGTTTGATGACCCGCGATGGCGCAGTGGTCAAGAAATGAACGTGAGAATTTAAAAATGGACTCAGTTTCTCCTACCCTCATCAACCTCATCATTTTTGTGTTGGCCATCTACGTCGGCTACCACGTGGTGTGGACCGTCACGCCCGCATTGCACACCCCTCTCATGGCGGTGACCAATGCGATTTCTGCCATCGTCATCGTGGGCGCCATGTTGGCCGCGGCCATGACTGAAACCACGCTGGGTAAAACCATGGGCGTGTTGGCGGTGGCCTTGGCCGCGGTCAATGTGTTTGGTGGCTTCATGGTCACGCGGCGCATGTTGGAAATGTTCAGGAAAAAAGACAAGAAGGCGCCTGCCGCTGAAGGAGCCGCCAAATGAACGACGGTCTGTTGAATATGAGTTTTGTCAGCATGAATACCGTCACGCTGATGTATCTGGTGGCCAGTGTGTGTTTCATCCAGGCACTCAAAGGCCTGAGCCATCCCACCACGTCCATCCGTGGCAACGTGTTTGGCATGACAGGCATGACAATTGCCGTGCTGACCACGGCCGCTTTGATCATCAAGCTGTCGGGTTCACCGCTTGGCATGTCTTGGGTGTTGCTCGGCTTGGTGCTAGGTGGCAGCGCTGGCACGGTGATGGCGCAACGCGTCGAGATGACCAAGATGCCTGAATTGGTGGCCTTCATGCACAGCATGATTGGCTTGGCAGCCGTGTTCATCGCCATCGCGGCCGTGGTAGAGCCCGCTGCTTTTGGCATCGTTGCGCAAGGCATGGGCACCTTGGACATTCCCAAAGGGAACCGCCTCGAGTTGTTCTTGGGCGCTGCGATTGGCGCCATCACCTTCAGCGGCTCGGTGATTGCCTTTGGCAAGTTGTCTGGCAAATACAAGTTCCGACTGTTTCAAGGCGCGCCGGTGGTGTTTGATGGCCAGCACTTGCTCAACTTGGTGATCGGCTTGGCCACCTTGGGGCTGGGTGTGTTTTTCATGGCCACTGGAGACTGGAACGCGTTCTTGGTGATGCTGGCCCTGTCATTTGTGCTGGGCGTGTTGATCATCATCCCGATTGGCGGCGCCGACATGCCGGTGGTGGTGTCCATGCTCAACAGCTATTCAGGTTGGGCGGCCGCTGGCATTGGCTTCTCGCTCAACAACAGCATGTTGATCATTGCGGGTTCTTTGGTGGGTAGCTCGGGCGCGATTTTGAGTTACATCATGTGCAAGGCCATGAACCGTTCGTTCTTCAATGTGATCTTGGGAGGTTTTGGCGGTGAAGCAGCCAGCGCGTCGGCAGGCAGCTCCGAGCAGCGACCGGTCAAGAGCGGCAGCGCCGATGACGCCGCTTACATCTTGGCCAATGCTGAGACGGTGGTGATCGTGCCGGGTTACGGCTTGGCGGTAGCCCGCGCCCAGCATGCGGTCAACGAGTTGGCCGAGAAGCTGATGCACAAAGGCATCAGCGTGAAGTACGCCATTCACCCCGTGGCGGGTCGTATGCCCGGCCACATGAACGTCTTGCTCGCAGAGGCCGAGGTGCCTTACGACCAGGTGTTTGAAATGGAAGACATCAACGGTGAGTTTGGCCAAGTCGATGTGGCCATCATCTTGGGCGCCAACGACGTGGTCAACCCTGCGGCTTTGCAAAAGGGCAGCTCGATTTATGGCATGCCGATTTTGGAGGCCTACAAGGCCAAGACCATCATCGTCAACAAACGCTCTATGGCTGCGGGCTACGCTGGGCTGGACAACGAACTGTTCTACATGGACAAAACCATGATGGTGTTCGGTGACGCGAAGAAAGTGGTCGAAGACATGGTCAAGGCCGTGGAGTGAACGTGAGTGCACGGCCTTGGCTCCATGCCTATCCTGAAGGGGTACCTGCAGAGGTAGATACCAGTGCGTACACCTCGCTGGTGGATCTGATGCAAGACAGCTTCCAGCGTTTTTCAGATCGCACGGCATTTAGCTTCATGGGCCGTGACATGAGCTATGCAGAGCTCGACCGCTTGAGCCAGGTGTTTGCGGCTTATTTGCAAAGTTTGGGCTTGCTGGCGGGAGACCGTGTGGCCATCATGCTGCCCAATGTGTTGCAGTACCCCGTGGCGGTGGCCGCGATCTTGCGTGCGGGGTATGTGGTGGTCAACATCAACCCTTTGTACACCCCTCGCGAGTTAGAGGGGCAGCTCAAAGATGCAGACGCCAAAGTTATTGTGATTTTGGAAAACTTTGCCGCCACGCTGCAAAGTTGTTTGGCGCAAACACCGATTCAGCATGTGGTGTTGTGCGCCATGGGTGACCGACTGGGTTTGCTCAAAGGCTTCGTGGTCAACCATGTGGTGCGTCGTGTCAAAAAACTCGTGCCCAGTTTCAGTTTGCCGCAGGCCGTTCGGTTCAACGACGCCTTGGCCAAAGGCGAAGCCTGTTCCTTGACTTTGCCTTCCATGGACGGCGAAGACTTGGCAGTGCTGCAGTACACGGGCGGGACGACGGGCGTCTCCAAAGGCGCAGAACTGCTGCACCGCAATTTGGTGGCTAACGTGTTGCAATCCGAAGCTTGGAACGCGCCGGCTTTGAAGCGCTTGCCAGCGCAAGAGCAACTCACCATCGTGTGTGCTTTGCCGCTTTATCACATCTTTGCTTTCACCATCAACATGATGCTGACCCTGCGCATGGGTGGGCGCTCAATCTTGATCCCCAACCCGCGTGATTTGCCGGCGGTGCTTGCCGAGTTGTCCAAGCACCGCTTCCACATGCTCCCAGCGGTCAACACCTTGTTCAATGCACTGGCCCACCACCCAGACTTTGGCAAGGTGGATTGGTCGCATTTGTTGGTGTCGTTGGGCGGAGGCACCGCGGTGCAGAGTGCGGTGGCCAAGTTGTGGCTCGAACAAACAGGCTGTCCGATTTGTGAGGGCTATGGCCTGTCAGAAACCAGTCCTTCGGCCAGCTGCAATCTGGTCACGAGCCAAGCCTTCACGGGCAACATCGGTGTGCCCATCCCCAGCACGGAGATGAAGATCATTGATGACGAGGGGCGTGAGTTGCCGCCCGGACAGCCGGGTGAAATTGCGATCCGTGGTCCGCAGGTCATGGCCGGTTATTGGCAGCGACCCGATGAGACTGCACGCGTCATGACCGCCGACGGATTTTTTAAGTCGGGTGATATTGGCGTGATGGACGAGCAAGGTTTCTTTCGTATCGTTGACCGCAAGAAAGACATGATTTTGGTGAGCGGCTTCAACGTCTATCCCAACGAAGTGGAAGAGGTGGTGGCCGGCCTTCATGGCGTCTTGGAGTGCGCTGTCATTGGTGTGCCGGATGAACGCTCTGGCGAGGCTGTCAAGTTGGTGGTCGTCAAAAGCGACCCGGAGCTGACCGAGGCCATGGTGCGCGATCACTGCAAACAAAACCTCACCAACTACAAGCACCCACGGTGGGTCGAGTTTCGCAGCGAGTTGCCCAAGACGCCGGTGGGCAAAGTGCTGCGTCGCGAACTGCGCGATCACCCATGAGTCGTTTGGCCTTGGTCAGCGCCATGCACGAAGAGCTGGCGGCGGTGCTGGCGCGCATGCCCGATGAACAAAAAACGCTGGTGGCTGGCCGCGAATTTTGGGTGGGTCATTGGCATGGTCATGACGTGGTGGCTGTGCTCTCTCGCATTGGCAAAGTGGCTGCGGCAACCACCGCCACGGTATTGATCGAGCGTTTCGGCGTCAACCGCATGGTGTTCACCGGTGTTGCCGGTGGTTTGGCTGAGCAAGTTCGCGTGGGCGATGTGGTGGTGGCGAATCAATTGATGCAGCACGACATGGATGCCTCCCCCTTGTTTCCGCGGTATGAAGTGCCCTTGACGGGCATGACACGTTTTGCCGCAGATCGTCAGTTGCGCGACGCATTGCTGGCGGCGGCGCCTTTGGCGATCCAAGATTTGGTGCAAACCTTGCCGCGGGACCAATGGTTGCGCATCGATTTCGAGCACGCACGCGTCCACCAAGGCTTGGTCATCAGTGGGGACCGTTTCGTTTCGCAGAGTTCAGAGAGCCAGGCATTGCAACAACGTGTGCCTGACGCTTTGGCGGTGGACATGGAATGCGCAGCCATGGCTCAGGTGTGTCACGACTACGGCGTGCCCATGGCTGCTGTGCGCAGCATCTCGGACCGCGCCGACGATGCAGCGCACGTGGATTTCCCGCAATTCATTTGCAGCATTGCCAGCAACTTCAGTGTGGCTGTGTTGGACCGGATGTTGCAAAACTTACCGGTCTGAGGTTTTATTTCAACCAACCGCGTTTGCGGAAGTACCACATCGGCACCACCGCGCTGGCGATCATCAGCACCAAGGCAAATGGGTAACCCCAAGCTTTGTCGAGTTCGGGCATGTACTGGAAGTTCATGCCGTAGATGCTTGCAATCAGCGTGGGTGGCAGCAAGGCCACGCTGGCCACCGAGAAGATCTTGATGATCTTGTTTTGGTTGATGTTGATGAAACCCACGGTGGCGTCCATCAAGAAGTTGATCTTGTCGAACAAGAACGCGGTGTGGTTGTCCAGCGACTCGATG
>CANFJA010000123.1 GCA_947447235.1 Comamonadaceae bacterium | reverse complement strand
TGCCCGAGTACATCACCATCGACATTGCCCATGGCCACGCCGACAGCGTGCGCGACATGATTGGCTACATCAAGTCCAAGTTGCCCACCAGCTTTGTGATTGCTGGCAATGTGGCCACGCCTGAAGCGGTGATCGACCTGGAGAACTGGGGCGCCGACGCCACCAAGGTGGGTGTGGGCCCTGGCAAGGTGTGCATCACCAAGCTCAAAACTGGCTTTGGCACGGGCGGCTGGCAGTTGTCTGCGCTCAAGTGGTGCGCCCGCGTGGCCACCAAACCCATCATTGCCGACGGCGGCATTCGCAGCCACGGCGACATTGCCAAGAGCATTCGCTTTGGCGCCTCGATGGTGATGATTGGTTCGTTGTTTGCCGGTCACGAAGAGTCACCCGGCAAAACAGTTGAAGTGGATGGCGAGTTGTTCAAAGAGTATTACGGCTCGGCCTCAGACTTCAACAAAGGCGAGTACAAGCACGTCGAAGGCAAGCGCATTTTGGAGCCCATCAAAGGCAAACTGGCCAACACCTTGATCGAGATGGAGCAAGACGTGCAAAGCTCGATCAGCTACGCCGGTGGCACCAAGCTGATGGATGTGCGCAAAGTGAACTACGTCATCTTGGGTGGCGACAACGCAGGTGAACATCTGTTGATGTGATCGGCCCAGCGCCTCAAGAGCAGCCTGCCGTGCCAATGCACCGCAGGCTGTTTTTTCAGGCCATCAGCTCAAGGGTGAGTTGGTGCAAACGATGCCCCTTCTTGGCAAAGGCCTCGACGATGCTGAAGTGCTGCAAGCCAGGCATGGCCTCCGACACCGCCACGCGCTGTTTGCCCCAAGCCTGTTGAATCAACAGGTTGTGACGCAAGAACTCGGCACTCTCCAGCGCACCCGCCACGGTGTAAAAACACCCGCTCTTGGGCGCGGGCATCCAGGCGGGGCTGCTGCGCAGCGCGTCTTTCGGGGTGAGATGCAGGTCCGACAAAAACGGCGTCAAGCGCACCGACTCCAACTCAAACAGGCCTGAGATCGACATGGCACGCGGCACCAGATCTGCAGGCAGGTCTTTGGCATAGGCCTGCCAATGGCAAGCCAGCAACATGGCGGCCAGGTGCCCACCCGCTGAGTGGCCCACCACGGTGATGCGGCTGGGGTCGCCCCCAAAGCGCGCAATGTTGCGCCACACCCAGGCCAGCGCCTTGACCATTTGCAGCGTGATGTCGGGAATGGTCACAGCCGGACACAGCGCGTAATTGGGCACCACCACGCAGGCACCTTCTGAGGTGAAAGCAGGCGCTACAAACGAGTGATCGGCCTTGTCGAGCGAACGCCAATAGCCACCGTGAATAAACACCAGTACGGGCGCGCCCTTTTTGCCGGGTGTGCCGGTGGCTGGAAAAATGTCCAAGCTTTCGCTGGGCCCGTGGCCATAGGCCACGTCTTGAAAGCAGCGCGAGGTGGCGCGCGCTGCCTGCGAGGCCTCACGCCAATGCGCAAAGTGCGCGGCATGCTCGGGCACCAACGCGCGGTTGTTGTACATGCTGTCTAGCCAGGCGCCATCGCGCGGGGTGGAACTCATAGCTTTTTCTCCAAACGAATTTGCACACTGGTCCAACTGCGGTCACGGGTGCTGCTGCTCTCGACGCCACTGTAACTGCGGTCGGTCACGTAGTTGCGCGGATCGAGGTTGCTCAATGTCAAGCGCCACGAGGTAGTGGCATCGACGCGCCACAAACCATACAGGTCCATCACGCGCTTTTGGGACACCGTCAAGAACTCCGGCGAGCTCAGGTGGCTGGTGTAGCCCGGGTTGTAGTTGATGTTGCCACCGACCGTCAGCGGCATGCCGCGCAAACGGTAGTCGCCGCCGAGGTTGGCCGTCATGTCAGGTTGCTGGTCGAGCCGGTTGTTGGGGCCCACCACGCTGAGCACGCGCGAACGGTAAAAACTCACATTGCTGCGCACATCCACGGGCATGGCGCCATCGATCCATTGGTCCAAACGAAACTTGGCCTCCAACTCCACGCCTTCGGTCACTGCTTGGCTGAAGTTTTGCGGCGTCGAGACCCAGCGGTTGCCATAGGCCGGATCTTGGGCCGTGACGTTGCGAATCAGGTTTTGAATGTCGCGGTGAAACACGCTGGCACTGAGCACGCCGCCTTGCGGCAAATAACGCTCGATCGCCACATCCAAACCGGTGGCCAGCTCGGGCTTGAGGTTGGGATTGCCCAGGCGGTCGGCGTTGGTGGGCCCGTTGCCGCCTCCCAGGGCATCGTCACGTGAGCGCACATAACGCGCCAACAGGGTTTGCATATTGGGGGTTTTGAAACTGCGCGTGAGGCTCATGCGCACCTGATCGCGGCTCTCAGGGTTGGGCTTCCACAAGGCATGCAACAAGGGGGTGAAGACGCTGCTGCGGTTGAGCACATCGCCGCTGCTGGTGTTGCCCTCTGTCGTGAGTTGCTCGTAGCGTGCCCCTGCATGGGCGGACCAATGGGGCGAGAGTTGCCACTCGTCTTGCGAGTACACCGCCCAGCGCATCGACTGGGCTTGTAGGTCGGCATCGCCATCGGCATAGGTGGCCGTGGCGTTTTGGGTGCGCCGCACCGTCTCAACTTCAGCACCACTCACCCATTGGTGGCCGCCACCCAAAATCTGGGTGTATTTGCCATTCAGACTGGCCGAGCGGTCTTTGGTGCGCGTGGCTTCCAACAAGGTCGAGTTGTAGACCAAGCCAGCGCCCGTGGGCGTTTGGGTGAAGTTGGTGCGACTGTCCCAGCCGCCCACATTGAACTTCCACTCCATGTTGCTGTCGGCGCTGAGTTTGCGCCGCCACTGGCCGTTCATGCGAGCCAAACCAAAGTGGTTGTCATTGAACGTGGTGGCGCTGTCGTAGATGCGCGCAGCGCCATTGGTGCTTTGGTCCAGCGCCACGTTGCCTGGCGTGGTGCCGTGTGAGACCACCACGAAAGGCATCAGGGTCAGGCTTTCGCCAGGATCTCCCTTCCACTGCAGGCGGCCCGTGGTGTTGAGGCCTTCGCGCACATAGTGGCTGTCGTTGACACGGTTGCGTTGCAAGGGACCCACATCGCGCTGCAAAGAGAGTTCGCTGTGGTCTGGCGCCGCATAGCGATTGACTGAGAGGGTGTAGTTGCTGCTCCAGCGCTCGGTTTCTTGGTAGTGCGTGATCGACCCGTTGGGCGAGGCGAAGCCGCCTTGCCAGGACGAGCCAAGTTTGAGTTCGTCCGGGATGCCGCGCCGGCCCTCGCGGGTGATGATGTTGATGGTGCCTGCAATGGCTTGGGCGCCGGTTTCGGCGGTGGGGGCGCGCAAAATCTCAATCCGCTCCACCATCTCTGGCGTCAACGATTCAACCGAAAAGCCGGGTGGCACCCGCTGGCCGTCCAACAGGATCTGGGTGTAGCCCGCACTCAGGCCCCGCATGCGAATGCCTGAACCTCGCCCAGGTGCTCCGCCCAAGGTGATGCCCGGCATGCGCTTGAGCACTTCACCCAAGTTGGCATCGCCCTGGCGTTCAATCTCTTCGCGACCAATGACGATCTTGCTGGCCGTCGATTCACGTCGCTGTTGGGTGTCGTTGTCTCGACCGCTGGTGATGTCGATGCGCCCCATGTCGGCGGTGGGCTGTGCTGGTGTTTGTGCCTGCGCCCAAACTGTGGCCAAGAGCACAGGGGGAAACCACAGCCAATGCCGTACGAGGTGTTGCTTTGTCATGCTGAAAAGTTTAGCGGCAAGCCAATGTCCTTGCCGTGTAAAGTCTGGCTTTTACTCTTCGTTTGATTGCCCCATGAGCCAAGCCGCCGCGCCACACGCCTACGAGATCAAGAGCGCCTCGCTGCCTTTGGTTGCTTTTGTACTCAAAACGCATGACATCTCAGCTCTGCAAGAAGATTTGAACCGTCGCCTTGGGAGCACACCTGATTTTTTTGACAACGATCCGGTGGTGATTGACCTCCATGCCCTAGACCCCTCTGAGGCTGCGCTGAATTTCAAGGACCTCTGTAACCTCTTGCGTCAGTACCGCATGGTGCCCGTGGCCGTTCGTGGGGCACAAGCCCACCACATCGCCCATGCGCAGCAAGCGGGACTGTTTGAGGCACGTGACCTGAGCACCCAAACTGCTGCACCCACTCGCGTGGAGACGGTGGTGCAAGAGGTGATTCGCGAAGTCGAAGTGGTGCGCGAAGTGCCTGCGGCGTCACTCGGCGCCATGGTCATCGACAAGCCTTTGCGCTCAGGCCAACACGTCTACGCCAAAGGGCGTGATTTGATTGTGCTGGCGATGGTCAACCCAGGTGCCGAGATCATGGCCGATGGGCACATCCATGTGTACGCCCCATTGCGTGGCAAAGCCATTGCGGGCGCCCGCGGGAATGAAGATGCACGCATCTTCACTCTGTCACTCGAAGCCGAGTTGGTGTCTGTCGCGGGCACTTACCGCACCAGCGACACGCCCTTGCCCACTGAAGTGGCCGGTAAGCCAGCGCAAATCTCTTTGCTAGGGGACAAGTTGGTGATGCAGCGGTTGTAAAATCGATCATTGATTTTTTAGAACAACCAAAGGCTTACTTCATGGCAAAAATCGTTGTGGTCACTTCTGGCAAGGGCGGCGTGGGCAAGACCACGACCAGCGCCAGTTTCTCGTCTGGCTTGGCACTGCGCGGCTTCAAAACGGTGGTGATTGACTTTGACGTCGGCCTGCGTAACCTTGATCTGATCATGGGCTGTGAACGTCGTGTGGTCTATGACTTCATCAACGTCATCAATGGCGAAGCCACCCTCAACCAAGCATTGATCAAAGACAAACAGTGCGACAACTTGTTTGTGCTGGCGGCTTCACAAACTCGCGACAAAGACGCGCTGACTCAAGACGGCGTGGAGCGCGTGTTGACCGAGCTCAAAGGCATGGGTTTTGACTACATCGTGTGCGATTCGCCCGCTGGCATTGAGGTTGGTGCCATGATGGCCATGCACTTTGCCGATGAAGCCTTGGTAGTGACCAACCCGGAAGTGTCTTCGGTGCGTGACTCTGACCGCATCTTGGGGATGCTGAGCAGCAAAACACAACGTGCCATCTCGGGTGACACGCCCATCAAGGAACATTTGCTGATCACGCGCTACAACCCCAGCCGCGTGGAAGAGGGCCAAATGTTGTCCTTGGAAGACATCCAAGACATCTTGCGCATCCCCTTGATTGGGGTGATTCCAGAATCAGAAACCGTACTGACGGCCTCCAACCAAGGCGTTCCGGCGGTCCATTTGGTCAACACCGATGTGTCAGAAGCCTACAAAGACGTGATCAGCCGCTTCTTGGGCGAAGACTTGCCCATGCGTTTCACAGAACATGTCAAACCCAGTTTCTTGAAACGTATGTTTGGCGGGAAATAAGTCATGTCCCTCCTATCTTTTTTACTGGGCGAAAAGAAAAAAACCGCCAGCGTTGCCAAAGAGCGTTTGCAATTCATCCTGACCCATGAACGCTCGGATCGCAACACACAGCCCGATTACCTGCCCGCCTTACAACGCGATTTGGTGGC
>CANFJA010000122.1 GCA_947447235.1 Comamonadaceae bacterium | reverse complement strand
TGGCGATGCATCTGCGGGGTTGACGCGCAGACGCAGGGCCGACAGCTTGTCTGCGCGCATGGTGTCGTGCAGTGGCCAGTGCGCAAGACGAGTGCTGAGGTGGGGTGGCACATGTGCTTGGGTTTCATGTTCAAGCCATCACCAACCCGCCGTCGACCAGCAGCACTTGGCCCGTCATGAAGCGGCTCCAGTCCGATGCCAAAAACAGCACAGGGCCCGCCACATCGTCAGGCGTGGCCAAGCGGCCCAAGGGGGTTTGCGCCACCAGCACGTCTTTGACGGCTTCTTTGGTGTGCTGGCTTGATGCGGTGGGGCTCACCAAACCCGGGGCCACACAGTTGACCCGAATGCCCAAAGGCCCGAGCTCTGTGGCCAAGTTGCGGCTGAAGCCCACCAGTGCTGACTTGGCGGTGCTGTAGTCGTGGTAGGCAATGCTGGGGCGTTGCACCAGGTCGCTCACCAAGTTCACGATGCTGCCGCGTGCGCGCTGACGCATGTGGGGCAACACGGCTTGGCACACGTGGAAAGCGGCTTGCACCGCGCCGTCGAACTGGCCTTGGTAGGCGCTCCACGGCAGTTCCCAAAACCGCCGGCGGTACTCGGGGTCAAAGGCGTAGGGGCTGAACGCGTTGTTGACCAGCGCATCGATGCGTCCGGTCTCGGCCACGGCCCTGGCCACCATGGCTTGCACGGCCTCTGGGGAGCGCACATCGGCTTGCAGCGCCCAAGCCTGACCACCGGCTTGCTCACATGCGCTGACCACCTCTTGCGCCGCAGCTTCGTTGTGCAGGTAGTTCACCAGCACCAGGGCACCTTCCCGCGCAAAGGCTTTAGCAATGGCCGCGCCGATGCCCCGGCTGGCCCCGGTGACCAAGACCACTTGGCCGTCAAAGCGTGCAGTCGGGGCGTTCATTTTTTGCCGGGCAACAGGTCTTGGCTGACCACGTCGCTGATCTTGATGTCGCGTTGAATGACACCAAAGGCTTTGTAGGCTTGTGCGCCTTTTTGCAGCGTGACCAAGTCAAACGCGCCCAAGCCGCGTTGTGCGGTGGTGGCAGACACGCTGGTCGCGTTGCGCAGCTTGATGATCTCCAAGTTGAGGGCTTCGTTCTGGCCATCGATCGCATGCTTCACCGCCAACTTGGCGGCTTCTTGGGGGGAACGAATCATCCACTCCGCGCTGTCTTGGTAGGCTTGCAAGAAACGCTTGAGCACGTCTTTTTTGTTGGCGTAGGTGTCTTCGCGCACCACAAAGAAGTCGCTGGAGATGTTCACGTAGTTTTTCACCTCCATCACGTTGACGTCGCCTAAGCCTCTTTGTTTGCCCACCAGCAAGCCGGTGTCGGTGGCGGCTGTGGCGTCCACTTGGCCCTGCATCAGCGGGGCAAAGTTCAGCATGCCGGTGACGATGACCGTCACGTCTGACTCACTCAAGCCCGCTTGGTGCAACAGCACTTGCAGGTTTTGCCGCGTACCACTGGCCAGGCTGTAGACACCAATGCGTTTGCCTTTGAGGTCTGCGGGTTTGGTGATGTTTTGCGATTTGAGCGACACCAAGTTGAAGATGTTTTGCGGGTAGATGTCGTAGATGGCGCGCAGCTTTTCGCCTTTGTCCAGCGCGGTGAAAAATGAGCTGGGGTCGGTGAAGGCCACATCAGCTTGGCCGCTCAAAAGATTGCGCAAGGCGTCGCCGCCGCCCGCACCGGGCAGGTAGCCAAGTTCAATGCCACGGGCTTTGAAAAATCCTTTGTCTTCTTCCACCAACAGGTTGGTGATTTCGGTGATGGGTTTGCTCCAGCCTGCCACCACGATTTTGTCGACCTTAGGCGCTGATTGCGCATGGCTGTTGAACGCCCAGCTGCCAACAAAGAGCGCCAAACAAAGACTGGCAAACCCACTCGCCAAGAGGCGCGCTGACAGGCTCGCGTGCGCCAAGGTCAAGCCAATGCGGTGTGTGTGAAATGTCATCGAATCAAACTTTCAAAAGGTCAAAGAGAAAAGGAAGCGGGTGAAAACCGGCGTTCAAGCGCTTGAACGCCGCTGTAGCTCAAGATGCCCAGCACGGTGATGAGCACCAGCACGGCAAACATCAAGGGCGTGTCCATCGAGCCTTGGGCGGCCATGATCAAAGCCCCCAGGCCTTTGCTGCCGCCAATGAATTCGCCCACCACCGCGCCCACCCAAGCCAGCACCACGGCCACGCGCAAGCCCGCCATGATGTGGGGCAGGCCCGCTGGAATTTTCAAACGCCACAAGGTTTGCCAGGGCGTGGCACGCAGCATGCGAAACAGCTCCAGCCGTTGTGCATCGACTTGCTGCATGCAGGTGGCGGTGTTTTCGAGCAGAGGGAAAAAACAAATCAAGGCCGTCATCACCACCGTGGGCAAGGTGCCAAAACCAAACCACACGATGAACAACGGCGCCAGCGCAAGTTTGGGCACCACTTGGCTCAGCACCACATAGGGCATCAACACGTCACGCAGACGGGCCGATTCGCCCAAGGCCACGCCGCCCACAAAGCCCAAGGCCCCACCCAGCACAAGCCCTAAACCCACCTCGGTCAAGGTTTGCAGCACATGGGGCCAGAGATAGCCGTTGGCCAAACCCCGCCACAAGGATGAGGCGATCACAGTGGGGGCAGGCAACACCAAAGCCGAGGTGGCGAATTGCAGCACCGCCAACTCCCACAGGCCCAGGCACAGCAGACCCAGCATCACAGACAGCAGGCGTGTGTGGCGCATCACAGCTCCCCGTCCATGCACCGGCGCAACTGGGCACACACGGCATTGAATTCGGCGCTGTGACGCAAGCCATGGGCCCGTGGCCGGGGCAAGTCAATGCGCAGCGTGTGGCCCATTTGACCTTGGTGCATCACCGTCACCTGATCGCCCAGGTACACCGCTTCGGCCATGTCGTGCGTGACAAACAGCACCGAGGTGCCTTGCTGGGCGCACAGCGCGAGCAAGTCGTGTTGCAGCTCTTCTCGGGTGATGGCGTCAAGCGCGGCAAATGGCTCGTCCATGCACAAAATTTTCGGCTCGCCCATCAGGGCACGCGCCAAGGCCACCCGGTTTTGCTGTCCGCCCGACAAGGCCTGTGGGTGGTGCAGCCCGTGATCGCCCAAGCCCATGCGGGCCAGCAGTTGCGTCGCTTGGTCGCGGTCGTGAGCCTTGACCTGGCGTTGCAGCGAAACGGGTAACAACACGTTGTCGAGCACGCTGAGCCACTCCAAAAGCGTGGGGCGTTGAAACACAAACCCCATGTCGGCCCTCGGCCCATTCACGGCTTCACCGTGGCACAGCACTTGACCGTGTTGGGGCATGAGCAAACCTGCGGCCAGTTTGAGCACACTGGTTTTGCCGCAGCCGCTGCGCCCAACCAAGCAGTGCACGCTGCCAGGTGCAATGTCCAAGTTCACGCCGCGCACCACCTCGCCACCGTTGGGGTAGGCGTAGTGCAAAGCGCGCAGGCACAAGGCAGCTTGGGTGTTGAGGATGTCAGGGCTCATAGGTGGTGAAGTTCTCGGCGGCGGCTTCTGTGGACGCTTCGATGTCCACCATGCGCACCAGGTCCAACAGGCTGAAGCGCCCGTCGTGGTGCCAACCCGCAGCGGGGGCGGTCATGGCGCCGATGGCGCAGATGCGTGTCACACCCGCCTGCGCCAGGGACTCACCCAGACGCAACAGTTCTTCGGGCGCTGCGGCCAGTCCGACGGTTTGCAGGTGGTCGCGTTGGGCGCGTGCGAGCTCGGCCACTTCGTCCAGCGTGTTTACCCCCACCACCAGCACACAGCGGTTCAAGGGGCCGGGTTGCAGCGGCGTGGGGGCGTCGCGGTAGACCACCGCCCAGGCCTGCGTGGCGTCGCCCAACACTTGGGTGCTGGGGTGGTTGACCATGGCGAACTCGTGTGACTCGCGCCAAGCGGCCACGCTTGCGGCTTCTTCCAGCGACAGGGGGCGGCGCACAAACTTGTGGCTCAGGGCGGCCAGCTCGCTGGCCAAGCTCTGCGCAAACTCTTGTGGGCTGACCTGGGCACCCCGTTGCACATACAACATCTGCGGTGAATAGCACCCTTGCTGCTCGTAGCGCGCCACGTCCAGCGCGGCCAGCGCCGCGGTGGCCTTGGCGCGGCGCAGCGTCAGCGCCGCCGTGGACACCAGGCCAAAACTCAGCTTGTGGCCGTGGGGTAAAAAGCGTGCGGTCACAGGCACGTGTTGTTGCATGGCTTGCAAGGCGGTGTTGCCGCCATAGGCGAGCACCACCTCGGCCTGTGCAAACAAGGGGGCTGCTTGCGCTGCATCGCTGCCAGCCCACCACACCACGGCCAAGCAGTCGGCCAAGCGCGGTTCCACCGCCACCAGCACACGCGCCAACACACTGGCAAACACCGGCTCGGCGCTGGCGACTTTGCCGATGGAGCCCGCTTTGACCAGCAAGCCCGAGATCAGGCTCCACATGGGCAAGCCCGGCACATTGCCGGCCCACACATGGGCCATCAGCTCGGGGCCACAGGCTTTGCTCCAGCCGCCACCCACGCGGGGCTGAAACGCATCCAGCAACAGCGGGTTGGCGAAGTCTTCCACCACAAAGCGTTGCAGTTGCAAGGCCCGAAAGGTCTGCAAGTAGGCGCTGAGGTGGATGCGCACCATCTCGGCATCCAAGCCTGTGACGCGCGGCAACAAGGTGTCGAGCTGTTGGCGGTAGGGGTCACGGCTGTCGAGCAAACGCGCCACGGCATGGTCGATCACGGCCACCATGTCAGACACCGGCCAGTGTTGCAACTGCGTGCGGCTGGCTTCGCGCACATGCGTGGCCAAGGCCGACATTTGTGCGGCGCTCAGGTGCGGCACGTGCACCGTCAGCGGATGCGCAGGCGAACCAAAGTGAAGATCGTGCCAATGCACTTGGGCGTCAGACAGACCCGGCAGATAGCCCGCTTTGAAGCTGAGTGTGCTCATGCCCGTGCGGCTTTCAAAAAGTCTTCCACCGCCAGTGAGCAACCCTTGGCTTGTGCGCCCTGGGCACGGCCCAGCAGCACAAAGCCGTCGTCGGTGGCCACGCCCACGTCTTCGGTCAGGAGGGTGGTCACGGCGTTGTAGTTGCCCAAATCGGTGTGGACCAAGATGCCGCGCTCGCCGCGTGGCATCTCGCGTCCGCTGATCGGGTCGATCACACGGGAGCGAATCCAGTGCGGCCCGCGCTTGACCGAGGGCACGGTGGCGTTGCCCCGGTCGTAGAACTGGGTGCTGAGCTCGGTCATGCCGTACATGTTGAGGCAGCGTGTGCGTGGCACGCCGAAGGTGGCCGAGAGCTGGTCGTAAAACGCATCCATCTCAATCTCGCGCGACTGGCCTTTGAAGCCCCCGGTGTCCAACAGCCAACTGCCTGCGGGCAACTGGAAAGACAGACCCAGTGCCGCCAGTGCGTCCATGGCGTGCACCAGGCTGTAGCTCGCACCCAGCAAGGCAAATGGTTGCGCAGTGTCTTGCGCCTGTTGCAGCGCGGCGGTCAGCCCAGCCATGTCCAAGCCTTGCGCGCCCATGAAGTAGCCGCTGTCTGCCG
>CANFJA010000121.1 GCA_947447235.1 Comamonadaceae bacterium | reverse complement strand
GCCAAGGTTCGCTGGGTGAGCGCAGCGGTGGCTGCATCAAATTCAACACGCGACACGGTGTGCGTCACATCCCCCCCAGACAATGACACGGCAAAGTTGGCGGACAGGCTGGACGACAAAGCCTCTTTGCAAGCCCGAGCAGCCACCATCACGCGGGCTTTGTCTGCAGGTGTTTCAATGCGGCATGCGGTGGCTGCTTGCACATGGTCGGCCAAGACACGGTCGTAGTCGTCGCCACCCAAGGCGGAGTCGCCGCCGGTGGCCAGCACCTCAAACACGCCGCGGGTGAGACGCAGAATTGAAATGTCAAAGGTGCCGCCACCCAAGTCGTACACGGCGTACACGCCTTCACTGGCTTGGTCCAAGCCATAGGCAATGGCGGCAGCAGTGGGTTCGTTGATCAAACGCAGCACATTCAAGCCAGCCAATTGCGCCGCATCTTTGGTGGCTTGACGTTGCGCATCGTCAAAGTAGGCGGGCACGGTGATGACGGCACCGTACAAGTCATCGTTGAAGGTGTCTTCGGCGCGAAAACGCAAGGTGGCCAAAATTTCGGCACTGACCTCGACTGGCGATTTGTCACCGACGCGGGTGTGGATGGCCAACATGCCTGGCTTGTCAACCAACTGGTAAGGCAGTTTGTCGCGGTTGGCAATGTCGGCCACGCCTCGGCCCATGAAACGCTTGACAGATACCAAGGTGTTTTGCGGGTCATCGGCTTGCGCGAGCAACGCCGCTCGGCCAATTTGACGGCCATCGCCCTCTAGGTAGCGCACCGCAGAGGGCAAGATCACCTCGCCCTCGCTGTCGGGCAGACACTCGGACACGCCATGGCGCACGCTCGCCACCAATGAATGGGTGGTGCCTAAGTCAATGCCCACCGCAATGCGGCGTTGATGAGGGTCAGGGGCTTGACCGGGTTCTGAAATCTGTAGCAAAGCCATGGTGTGTATTGTCGCTTTGAGGCTTGTAGGTTTTAACGGTGATCGAGCCCGTCGAGACGTTGTTCTATGTCGCGGGCAAAGCGCGCAATGAACATGAGCGCCCTCACCTCTTGGGCCGCTTGGGGTAAATCGTGGGCCACATCAATACAGTGTTCACACCGGCTCAAGCCCTCTTGGTGGGCAAGCTTGACTTCATCGTGCAAGCCCTCCAAAGCCGCGAGGTCGCTGGCGTCGTCCAAGGCTTCACGCCACGTCATTTGTTGCATCAAAAATGCCGTGGGCATGGCGGTGTTGTTTTCGGCCTGAATGGGCGCACCACCCAATTCGCAAAGATAAGCAGCACGACGCAGCGGGTCTTTCAGGCGTTGGTAAGCCTCGTTGATGCGCACCGACCATTGCATGGCCACGCGCTGCGCGGCTGTGCCTTGCGAAGAAAATTTGTCGGGGTGCGCTTCGCGCTGCAGGTCTTTCCAACGGGTATCCAGCGCTGCCCGGTTTTGGGCAAAGCGTTGAGGAAGATCAAACAGAACAAAGTCGTTGACGGCCAGCTGCGCAGACAGCGGCAGGTCTGAAGCGCTCACGTCAAATCCGGAACGACTCACCGCAGCCGCAGCGGTCGCGCTCGTTGGGGTTGAGGAACTTGAAGCCCTCGTTCAAGCCTTCGCGTACAAAGTCCAACTGGGTGCCATCGATGTAGGCCAAGCTTTTGGGGTCGACCAACACCTTGACGCCATGGTCTTCAAAAATCACGTCTTCGGGGGAAGACTCGTCCACGTACTCCAGCTTGTAGGCCAAGCCAGAGCAACCGGTGGTTTTGACGCCCAAACGAACGCCCACACCTTTGCCACGTTTGGCCAAGTAACGGGTGACGTGCCGTGCAGCGGCTTCTGTCAAAGTGACGGACATCTTGGTACTCGGTGAATCAGTGGGCGTGTTTCTTTTTGTAATCGTCCACGGCGGCTTTGATGGCGTCTTCGGCCAAGATGGAGCAGTGAATTTTCACGGGCGGCAGTGCGAGCTCTTCAGCGATTTCGCTGTTTTTGAGGGCAGCGGCTTGGTCCAAGGTTTTTCCTTTGACCCATTCGGTCACCAACGAGCTCGACGCAATGGCTGAACCACAGCCATAGGTTTTAAAACGTGCATCTTCGATCACGCCGGTGACAGGGTTGACCTTGATTTGCAACTTCATCACGTCGCCGCAAGCGGGTGCGCCGACCATGCCGGTGCCCACGGAATCGTCGCCTTTGTCGAACGAGCCCACGTTGCGGGGGTTTTCGTAGTGGTCAATGACCTTTTCGCTGTATGCCATGGTGTTACTCCCGTCTCTTGTTCAATGTGCAGCCCATTGGATGGTGCTGATGTCAATGCCGTCTTTGTACATGTCCCACAAGGGGCTCAAGTCGCGCAACTTGGCCACGTTCTCACGGATGGTGGCAATGGCGTAGTCGATTTCTTCTTCGGTGGAGAAGCGGCCAATCGTCATGCGCAAGCTGCTGTGGGCCAACTCGTCGCTGCGACCCAAGGCGCGCAGCACATAGCTGGGCTCCAAGCTGGCCGAGGTGCAGGCCGAACCTGAGGACACCGCCAAGCCTTTGATGCCCATGATGAGCGACTCACCTTCGACATAGTTGAAGCTGATGTTGAGGTTGTGGGGCACGCGGTGTTCGAGGTTGCCGTTGACAAACACTTGTTCCATGTCGGCCAACCCGTCGAGCAAGCGCTTTTGCAAGGCACGGGCTTTGGCCACGTCTTGCGCCATGTCCAGCTTGGCCAAACGGAAGGCTTCGCCCATACCCACACACTGGTGCGTGGGCAGTGTGCCGCTGCGCATGCCGCGCTCGTGTCCACCCCCGTGCATTTGCGCTTCCAAACGCACGCGCGGCTTGCGGCGCACGTACAAAGCGCCAATGCCTTTGGGGCCATAGGTTTTGTGTGAGGCCAGACTCATCAAGTCAACCGGCAGGGTTTGCATGTCGATCTCAACCTTGCCCGTAGATTGCGCCGCATCAACGTGGAAGATGATGCCTTTGTCACGGCACATCTGACCAATGGCGGCGATGTCTTGGATCACGCCAATTTCGTTGTTCACGTGCATGACGCTGATCAAAATCGTGTCGGGGCGAATGGCCGCTTTGAGCACGTCCATGTTCAACATGCCGTCTTCTTGCACATCAAGGTAGCTCACCTCAAAGCCTTGGCGTTCGAGCTCACGCATGGTGTCGAGCACGGCCTTGTGCTCGGTCTTGACCGTGATCAGGTGCTTGCCTTTGGATTTGTAAAAGTGCGCAGCACCTTTCAGGGCGAGGTTGTTGGACTCGGTGGCACCCGATGTCCAAACAATTTCACGCGGGTCGGCACCGATCAAGGAGGCTACATCGGCACGGGCTTTTTCTACCGCCTCTTCGGCTTCCCAGCCCCAGGCGTGGCTGCGGGATGCGGGGTTGCCAAAGTGCTCACGCAACCAAGGGATCATGGCGTCGACCACGCGTGGGTCGACGGGGTTGGTTGAAGCGTAGTCGAGATAAATCGGGAAATGAGGCGTCATGTGGGTAGAAACTCGAAAAAAAGGCTCAGCTTTTGGCGAAGGCGTTGCCCAAGGCAAACACCGAATTGGGCGCATTCACACGGATGGGCTTGACCACCGGCATGCTGGAGATGGCGCGGCGAATGGCCGGCTTGTTTTCGATTTCAATGCCTTTGGCCAACTGTTCATCGACCAGTTTTTGCAAGGTCACCGAATCTAAAAACTCCACCATGCGCTGGTTCAACGAAGCCCACAGTTCGTGGGTCATGCAGCGGCCAGTCTCGCCCAAGCAGTTTTCTTTACCGCCGCAATGGGTGGCGTCGATGGGCTCGTCCACCGACACGATGATGTCGGCCACGGTGATGTCTGCCGCTTTGCGCCCCAACGAATATCCACCGCCAGGGCCGCGGGTGGACTCGACCAAATCATGGCGGCGAAGCTTACCGAACAGTTGTTCCAGGTAGGACAAAGAGATTTGTTGGCGCTGGCTGATGGCCGCCAAAGTGACGGGGCCGTTGTTTTGGCGCAGGGCCAAATCAATCATGGCGGTCACAGCAAAACGACCTTTGGTGGTGAGACGCATGGCAAGCTCCTTTCAGGGGTGAGGCCTTTGTCGACTAATTGAGTCAACTATACCATAAACCCCATTGATTTGCTCGGGTACTCCGTCCCAAAGTCAGTTTGTCGACGACAAAAACCAAGCGTTAACCCTTGTTTTTGTGTTCAGGCCTTTTGCGCCAACACCACCACGTTGTCGTGTCCCGCGCCGCCAAAGGCCTGCTCGCGCAAGGAAGCCAGTTGATCGCGCACGCGGGCGGCGTTTTCGAACTCCAGGTTGCGGGCATGTTCCATCATGAGCTTTTCCAAACGCTTGATCTCTTTGGCCACGTCGCGCTCGCTCATGTCCTCGACCTTGGCCTTTTGAATTTCTCGGGCCTGCGCTTCTTTGCCCGCTTTTTCGCTGTAAACCCCATCGATCAAATCGCGCACTTGCTTGAACACACCGCGCGGCGTGATGCCGTTGGCTTCGTTGTGCGCCACCTGTTTGGCACGGCGGCGTTCGGTCTCACCGATGGCTTTTTTCATCGACTCGGTCATGCGATCGGCATACAAAATGGCTTTGCCACTGAGGTTACGGGCCGCACGGCCAATGGTTTGAATCAGGCTGCGCTCTGAGCGTAAAAAGCCTTCTTTGTCGGCATCCAAAATGGCAACCAACGAGACCTCAGGCAAGTCAATACCCTCGCGCAACAAGTTGATGCCCACCAGCACATCGAAGGTGCCCAAACGCAAATCGCGCAAGATCTCGACGCGCTCCACGGTGTCGATGTCGCTGTGCAAGTAGCGCACTTTGACGCCGTTGTCGGTGAGGTAGTCGGTGAGTTGCTCGGCCATGCGCTTGGTCAAGGTGGTGATCAAGACACGCTCTTTCAAATCGACACGGATGCGAATTTCTTGCAGCACATCGTCGACTTGGTGGGTGGCGGGGCGCACCTCCACCAAAGGGTCGACCAAGCCTGTGGGGCGCACCAGTTGTTCCACCACGCGGCCGGAATGGGTCTTCTCATAATCAGCCGGCGTGGCCGACACAAACACCACTTGGCGCATGCGCTTTTCGAACTCTTCGAGCTTCAAGGGGCGGTTGTCCAAGGCGCTGGGCAAGCGAAAGCCGTATTCGACCAAGGTGGTTTTGCGCGCGCGGTCGCCGTTGTACATGCCGCCGAGCTGGCCAATCATGACGTGGCTTTCGTCTAAAAACATCAGCGCGTCTTTGGGCATGTAGTCGGTCAAGGTACTGGGTGGCTCGCCGGGGGCTGCGCCCGACAAATGACGGGTGTAGTTCTCAATGCCTTTGCAGTGGCCGACCTCAGACAGCATTTCCAAGTCAAAGCGGGTGCGCTGCTCTAGGCGCTGCGCTTCCACCAACTTGTTCATGCCCACCAGCTCTTTCAAGCGCTGCGCCAACTCCACCTTGATGGTTTCGACCGCTGCCAGCACCCGGTCGCGCGGCGTCACGTAGTGGCTGGAGGGATAGATGGTGAAACGCGGAATCTTTTGCCGAATGCGTCCGGTGAGTGGGTCAAACAGTTGCAAGCTGTCGATCTCGTCGTCAAACAGCTCAATGCGAATCGCCAACTCCG
>CANFJA010000120.1 GCA_947447235.1 Comamonadaceae bacterium | reverse complement strand
GTGGGGCGGGGTGTTGGCGCCTGCCAAATTGCCCAAGTCTGTGCTCACCAAAATCAACAACGACATCCGCACTGTCATGAACATGCCCGATGTGAAAGAAAAAATGGCCAAGATGGGTGTCGATGTGGTGGCCAGCCCCCCCGATGAATTTGACCGCTTCATCCGCAGCGAGTTCACCAAGTGGAGCTCGGTCGCCAAGCAAGCGGGCGTCAAAGCGGAGTGATTGCGCTGCGCCATGTCTACAACTTCTGGTGCTGACCCTGTGCTGAACGTCTTGTTGTCGCGCCAAGCGCTGGACACCTATGGCGAGGCCATTGCACGCGTGGTCGCCCAAGCCTCGCAAGACACGGTGCAACTGAATTGGGTCATCCCCGACAGCCAGCCCGATGCCCAGGGCCACTACCCCTGCGACATCGCGTTTGTCTCGCGCGATGTCACGGGGGCTTCGACCAAAACCAAACTTCAGCCTAACTTGCTGCGCTATTACGAGGTATTGAGAGCCTCGCCGGACTTGGCATGGATTCACACCCATTCGTCGGGTGCTGACAGGCCTATCTTTGGCGAGTTGATGCAGCGCGGCGTGCGCGTCACCACGTCCTCCGGGGCCAATGCCCAGTCTGTGGCGCACACGGCGGTGGCGGCTGTGCTGGCACTCGGGCGGCGCTTTCCAAGCCTGATGCAAGCGCAAGCGGGCAAAGTCTGGCGCCCCTTGCTCAACGACCCAGACACCCACAGCTTCATCGGGCAACGCGCCATGGTGGTGGGCTTAGGGCCGATTGGGCTGCAAATTGCCAGCTACTTGCAGGGCTTGGGGCTTGAGGTGGTGGGCGTCACGCGCGATCCTGCGCGCCATGCAGCGAATCCTGCCTTGCGTGCGGTGGAGAGTTTTTCCACCTTTGCACACCAGCTGCACGCTGTGCGTTACCTGATCTTGGCGTGCCCACTCACCGACACCACCCAGGGCTTGATCGACGTGGATCGGCTGCGCTTGTTGCCCCCAGGGGCTTACCTGATCAATTTGGCGCGCGGCGAAGTGGTGGACCAAGCGGCCTTGATGGCGTGCTTGAATGCCGGCCATTTAGGCGGCGCGTTTTTAGATGTGTTCGAAGTCGAGCCGCTGCCCACCAACTCGCCACTGTGGGACATGCCCAACGTGATGGTGTCGCCGCACACGGCGGGTCATTTCACGGGCTATGCACAAGCAGTGTTTGACATTTTTTGCCACAACCTCAACGCGTATGTGCTGCAGCAACCGTTGCGCAATGTGGTGCAAGCCTCCACTTAAACCAAGGACCACCATGGCCAAACTGGGTTACTTAGATATTGCGTCGCTCGAGGGCAAAGTCTCCGATGCCGAGTGGCAAACACGCATCGACTTGGCGGCTTGCTACCGCTTGGTGGCGCACTACGGCATGTCTGACATGATGGCCAACCACATCACCTTGCGTGTGCCAGGTGAAGACAATGCCTTTCTGACCAACCCCTACGGCATGATGTACGAAGAGATGACGGCCTCGTGCCTGATCAAGCTCGACCACGATGGCCATGTGCTGTACAAGCCCGACTTTGGTGAACTCAACTATGGTTTGAACAAGCCTGGTTTTATTTTGCACAGCGCAGTGCACAAAGCGCGCCCTGAAGTCAATTGCGTCATCCACACCCACACCGCGGCAGGCATGGCGGTGTCGTCCTTGGCATGCGGCTTGTTGCCGATCAACCAAACCTCGATGCGTTTTCTCAAAGTGAGCTACCACGACTACATGGGTGTGGTACTCGACTTGGCCGAACAAGAGGTCTTGGTCAAAGACCTCGGCAACACCGATGCCATGGTGCTGCGCAACCATGGCTTGTTGACCTGTGGCCGCAGCGTGGGTGAAGCCTTCAACTGGATGCACCGCATGGAGTTGTCTTGCCGTGCCCAGTTGGCTGCCATGGCCTGCAACAGCCCCTTGCAACAGGTGTCAGCCCAGGTGCTGGAAGAGACCTTCCAAAATTACCAACCCAACACCCGCAGGCCTTATGGCCTGATGGAGTGGCCGGCCTTGCTGCGCATGCTCGACCGTGCCGATCCGAGCTACCGCACATGACCAAACCCTCACACCTCGCGCAAACAACAGACCATCACAACGATCAGGAGATGACGCATGCATAAAACAACACGGTGGATCTACCGCTTCCTTCGCTTTGCAGGCTTGGCCTGTGGCCTGTCCCTGGGCCTGCAAGGGGCGGCCATGGCGCAGGGCTATCCCAACAAGCCCATCAAATTGATTGCACCCTTTGCGGCGGGGGGGGCGGCAGACACGGTGGCCCGGCAACTGGCGCCCAAGCTCTCGCAGGCCTTGGGACAAACCGTGATTGTTGAAAACCGTCCGGGCGCAGGTGGTGCCATTGGCTCGGCCTTTGTGGCCGCAGCGCCTGCCGATGGCTACACCTTGTTGGTCAACTTAGGGCCACCGCACCAAACCATTCAACTCTTCAGCAAGGGCGTCAATTACGACCCAGTGAAAGACTTCACCGCGATTGCCAAAATTGCGGTGGCGCCTCAAGCTTTGGTGGTGCCTGCCAACTCACCCTTTCAAACCATCAAAGACTTGCTGGATGAATCACGCAGCAACGCCAAAGGTCTGTCGTTCGGCACCTCAGGGGCCGGCACCTCCCAGCATTTGGCGGGCTTGATGTTGGGCATCACCCACAAGGCCAAGCTCACGCATGTGCCGTATCGCGGCGGCTCTGCGGCCCTGACCGATGTGTTGTCGGGTCAAGTGGATTTTGGAATTTTGGTCTTGTCCAATGTGTTGCCGCATGTGCAAAGCGGCAAGTTGCGCTTGCTGGGCTTGGTGGACGGCTCGCGTTCCGCCAGTGCGCCCACGCTGCCCACGCTGGCGGAGAGCGGACTGTCTGGGTTTTCGGTGCCCGACACCTGGGTGGGCTTGCTGGGCCCCAAGGGGCTGCCGGCGCCCATCACGCAGCGCTTGAGCGCCGAAGTGGAAAAAATCAGCAAAGACCCAGAGTTCAAAGCCAAGATGGAATTGGCGGGCTACGACATTCGCATGGAGTCGTCAGAGGCTTTTTCAAAGCAACTCTTTGACAGCGCGCAACTGTATAAAAACATCGTCACACAAGCCGGCATCCTGCCGGAATAATTTTTCACACTCTCCCACAGCAAAGCACTTATGCCATTTCTCAACAAGCCCACCACACAGCCCCGCCTCACCGTTGTTCTGACTTTTTTGATGGAGAACTGGTCACCCGGCAAAGCCCCGCCTTACTCGCCCATGACCAGCCCACCCAAGGCAGGTGCGGTAGACCGCGCGGGCATTTTGTGGGCCGACTATGGGGGCCGCTTTGGCATGGCACGCCTCATTCGCATTGCCAAACAATTCGGCGCCTCTGGCACGGCGTGCATCAACGCACGCTCGGCCGAACTCTTTCCTGAGACCGTGCGTCACATTGTGGATGCGGGTTTTGAAATTGCCGGTCACAACTACATGCAAGACGAGGTGCTGTCTGGCTTGGATGAGCCGCAAGAACGTGCCTTGATTCAAAAGAGCCTGCGCATTTTGGAAACCATTTCAGGTGTCAAACCTGTGGGCTGGCTCAGCTCTACGGTGGCCACCACCGACCGCACCGCTGAATTGCTCAAGCAAGAAGGCTTGCTGTGGCATGGCGACTACAACGACATGGATTTGCCAGGACGCATGAGCACGCCTTCTGGCGATATTGTGGGCATCCCCCACAGTGACTACGCCGACAACCGTGTGTTGCGTGGGGCGCCGATCGACTGGTTCACCACCTACCGCGACATGTTTGACTACCAGTACCAATGCGAGCCAGGGTCATTCATCAACATCACCATGCATGGCAACTTTGGTGGCCGCCCGTTGATGAGCGCGCAACTGCACAAGTTGATGAGCTACATGTCTCAGCACGAAGGGGTGTGGATGCCACGCCATGACGAGTTGGCGCATTGGGTCAACCAGCAAGGCCTGAAAGAGGTCAAAGCCAGCGTGGACTTTGGCGCTTAAGCGTCCGGGCGAATCATCTCAAACATTTCGCCCAGGGTGGCGTAGTCACCCCGGTAACCGGCACGCAAGATGGGCTGTGCGGCCTTCAGGTCGAACAGCCCGTTGTGGATGAAGTCACGGCGAATGTGCACCCCCACCACTTGGCCAAAGGCAATCCAGTTGTGGGTGGTGTGGCCGTCTAAGGCCTCAAGCCGCAAGATTTTCAGCAGCTTGCATTCCAGCGCGGCAGGGGACTCGCCCACACGCGGTGCTTTCACGTGGCGCCCCGGCACTTGGGTGAGTCCAGCCAACTCAAACTCGTTGACGTTGGGCGTGACAGGTGCCGCACTGCGGTTCATGGCATCGGCCAATGCGCGGCTGGTCAGGTTCCAGGTGAATTCACCGGTTTCTTCGATGTTGCGCATCGTGTCCTTGTAGCCCTCACTTGAAAAGCCAATGATTTTTGGGTTGGACGAAAAGGCACCAAAAAAACTGTAGGGTGCCAGGTTGGCTTGGCCCTGTGCGTTGCAGGTGGAAATCCAACCGATCACACGCGGCGCAAGAATGGCTTTGAACGGGTCATGCGCGAGGCCATGGTGGTCGCTGGGGTCATAAAAGTGCACGTCGATGGTCATGGTGTGTCTCGTGGATGTGGATCAGTCTTTGCCCCATCAGGCCATCGCACAAGGGCTGGCGGACGGATGCGCATTGTTTCAATGGGTGAGGGCTTTCAAAACTTTTTTGTCGGTTTTATTGACTGAAGTTTTGGGAAGTGCCGCGCGTTGTTCAACGTGAGTTGGAATTTTGTAGCGAGCCAAATGCAGGGCGCAATGGTCTTGGATATTTTTTGCATCAAAGACGGCGCCTTCGCGCATCACCACAAAGGCGCGCAGCACTTCACCCCGGTAGGCATCGCTTTGGCCAATCACGGCCGCGTCTTGAACTTCTGGGTGGGTGAACAACACCTCTTCAACTTCGCGCGGGTACACATTGAAGCCGCTGACGATGACCATGTCTTTTTTACGATCACGGATGAACAAATACCCATCGTGGTCGAACTCGCCGATGTCACCGGTGTAGAGCCAGCCGTCACGCAAGGTCAGGGCGTTTTCTTGCGCCAAGCCGTGATAGCCGCTCATCACTTGCGGGCCACGTGCGCGTATTTCACCTTGCTCGCCTGCGGCCAGCACCTGCAGGCCGGTGTCTAGATCAACCACTTGCACCTCGGTCTCAGGCACAGGGATGCCAACCGACGCAATTTTGACCGGGCCAGCGGCTGGGTTGAACGTGAGCACGGGGCCGGCCTCGGTCTGACCATAGCCTTCATAGATGGGGGCCTGGGTGGCTTGCTGCCAGCGTCGCATGGTTTCAGCTTGCAAAGCAGCCGATCCCGAGTAACAGGTGTGCACGCTGTCCCAATGGGTGCGCTCAAACAACTCGCACGCCATCAAGCCGGTGAAGAGGGTGGGGCTGCCTGGAAAAATCGTGATGCGCTCGGCCTCGATGGTGTGCAGCACCCGCTCTGGGTGGTAGGACGGCAAAACAACCAAGGTGCTGCCTGAATAGCCGCACAAAAAAAGCCCCATGGCCATGGCATACGAGTGAAACAGCGGCATCACACACAGCAC
>CANFJA010000119.1 GCA_947447235.1 Comamonadaceae bacterium | reverse complement strand
CTACACCTGCCAAGGCCACACACGGGCCGATGGCAGCGTGAGCGGCGGCTTCAGCCGCGCTTACTTGCACCACCTCGACCGTTGCGGCGAAATGCTCGGCCCCATGCTCACCACCATCCACAACCTGCATTACTACTTGAACCTCATGCACGAAGTGCGTGGGGCCTTGGATGTGGGTCAATTTGGCGCGTTTCGCACCCAGTTCAAGCAAGACCGTGCGCGCGGCGTTTGAGCATCCCACACGCGGGGAAACCATTACTATAGTATTCAAATAAAGTATTAAATTACGCATTTAACTTTAAATAAATACTTTTAAAAATGAATGAACTAAAAACAACTAAGCCGATTTACAAATCCCTGTATGCGCAAGTGCTGTTCGCCGTAGTGATCGGTGTATCGCTAGGCCACTTCTACCCACAAGTTGGCGCTGACATGAAGCCATTGGGAGATGGGTTCATCAAACTCATCAAGATGATCATTGCCCCCATCATCTTTTGCACCGTGGTCGTCGGCATTGCTGGCATGGAAGACATGAAGAAGGTTGGCAAAACCGGGGGGCTGGCTCTGCTTTACTTCGAAGTCGTGAGCACACTCGCGCTGATTGTTGGCTTGGTGATCGTGAACTTTGTCCAACCCGGTGTCGGCATGAACGTGGATGCGTCCACCCTCGACACCAAAAGCATCGCGGCCTACACCGGACCCGGCAAGATGCAAGGCACCGTGGACTTTTTGTTGAACATCATCCCCTCCTCCGTGGTGGACGCCTTTGCCAAGGGCGAAATTTTGCAAGTGCTGTTGTTCTCGGTGCTGTTTGGCTTTGCGCTGCACAAGTTCGGGGGACGCGGCACCTTGGTGTTTGACTTGATCGAGAAGTTTTCCCACGTGCTGTTTGACATCGTGGGCATCATCATGAAAGTGGCGCCCATCGGCGCCTTTGGTGCCATGGCTTTCACCATTGGTAAATACGGCATCAGCTCCTTGTTTTCGCTGGGTAAGTTGATGGGCACGTTTTATCTGACCTGTTTGATTTTTGTATTTGTCGTGCTCGGCCTCATCAGCAAATTGCATGGCTTCAGCGTGTGGAAGTTCATCAAGTACATCAAAGAAGAATTGCTCATCGTGCTGGGTACCTCTTCGTCAGAATCGGTGCTGCCCCGCATGATGGAAAAACTGGAAAAAGCAGGCGCTCGTAAATCGGTGGTGGGCTTGGTAATCCCAACCGGCTATTCCTTCAATCTTGATGGCACCTCCATCTACCTGACCATGGCTGCGGTCTTCATCGCTCAAGCCACCGATACCCCCATGACGTTGATGCAACAACTCACGCTGTTGGCCGTTTTGCTGCTGACATCAAAAGGCGCAGCGGGCATCACCGGCAGTGGGTTCATCGTGTTAGCAGCCACCTTGTCGGCGGTAGGCGGTGTACCCGTGGCAGGCTTGGCGCTGATTCTGGGCATTGACCGCTTCATGTCTGAAGCACGTGCTTTGACCAACTTGGTTGGCAACGGGGTGGCCACCTTGGTGGTAGCCAAATGGACCGGCGATTTGGACATGCAACAACTGCAAGCCGCCTTGAATCCTGAAAAGCCATAAGCAGCACTCAGCGCGACACAGAGGCCTGCGTCACACACCGTGGCGCAGGCTTTTTTCTTGGCTTAAGCCTCGGTGGTGAACACCGTCAACACACCGGTGTAGCCATACAGGTTTTGGTGCGCAATTTCGCCGCCCGCAAAAAACCCCACCAGCGGCACATCGCCTAAGGCACGGCGCACGATTTGCAACTCGGCGCTGGGCCCGCCAAAGTGCGGACCGCCGCGCCCCGCGCAGCTGACATACACCGCACCCGCCATGCGCCGGGCCGGATGCGGGCTGGCCGAGGTCTCCCCGCTCAGCACACCGGCGAGCTCTGCGGTCATGTCTTCGGGCTCTAGTGCCTCGCGAATCTCAGCGCCAATGCGCATCAAATCAGCCCGCGCAGCGGCCATGTTGCGTTCGCAAAACGTCAGTCGCATGCCCTCCTCCACCGGCTGCGCCACCGCCACCGCTCGCAAGGACGGGTCTAAGCCAATGATGTGGCGCACCAGCACCGCGTCGCCAAACTCACCGGTGCGTTTGATCGCCACGTCATGCGCGGGCGCCAAACCCACCAAGGTGGCGCGCACTTTGGTCAGGGCCTGCTGGCGTTGTTCCAGGTCGATGTGCAGGTCACGCACCAACACATCCAAGGCGGGTTCGTCATCCAAGCTCAGCACCACATGGTTGTCCATCCCCGTGATGGTGTGCAAGGGGCCAATGGGCAAACACCCTTGCGTGACGCGCGACACCATGGCCACCTCGGCATCAAAGGCCACGCCGCTCAAGCCGCCCGAAAACACACCATCGGCTTTGCCCTGGCCGGCCATGTTGCCGTCCCCACGCAGGGCAAACTGCACCACCTGTTGGCGGCTAGAGGCCAAACCACCAAACACATAGCCACTGACCGTGCGCTGTGCCAGCTCGGCAATCAGCTCTGGCACGTCGGGCGTTTGGGCATCGGCATGCAACAGCGCGGTGTGCGGCACAAAGTGGCTGCCCCCTTGTCCACCCTGCACCAGCGGTGCCACGCCGCTGAACACGCGGTAGTGCTCGGGCGAGATGTCGCACAGCATCACGCTGAGCGCGGGCTCGTCAAAGTACTCCACGTTGTTAGCCGCCACGCCCACACCCACCGTGCCCGCCCAGTCGGTGACTTCGGGCAGCTCGGCACTCACATAGCCCAGCAGCTCTTGCGCATATGGCGCGTAATGGTCGGTGATGTAGAGCAAGCCCAAAGGCGGCGCACTGGCGTATTCGGGCAAGGCCATGTGGGCGCGCAGTTGCGCCAGCACCAGGCCTGCGGCCATGCGCCATTGGGGGTGGGTGGCGTGGCCGTAGGGAAAAAGTTTCATCGCTTGGGCTTGGACGCGGTGGTTTGACGCGCGGTCCTTTTCTTAGCAGGGGTTGAACGCTTGCGCGGAGTCGCGGCCTTTTTGGTGGCCGCTTGGGCCGGCTTGCTGGGGGCGGTTGCCGGTGCTTGCGCATGGGCCGTGGCGCGGTGCGCCATGTCCTGCATGGCATGGGTGGCGATGTGCTGAAACTGGTCGGTCAAAGCGCCCCACCAATGGGCCGGGTCTACGCCGGCTGCATGCTGGGCGCTGGCTTTGGCGGTCTTTTTGGGCTTGGCCGGTGAACGGGTCTCGTGGTCGGCAGATGGCGCGGGCTCTGCCGTTGGCGCGGCCGCCGTCTCGCTTTGCGTGAAGCTGTACTTCGATTCAGGTTTGGCGTCTGCTTGGGGCTTGACCTTGAGCGACTCGGCCAAGTCTTGGAAACTCATGTTCATGCCCTTCAGGGTGGCCAACGTCATGCGCTGTACCTCGAGGGCTTGGATGGTGGCGCCCACGGCCTTGGCGTTTTGCTCTAACCAAAAATGCACGGTCTTCAACTCTTGGATGCGCTTGTCCAATTCTTCTGGATCGAGCGTCGGCGCCACCCAACCGGGTGCCGCTGCACTGGCGTTGGCGCCGGGTGTGAGGTTTTTCAAAAAATCAAAGCCCGGAACGAACTTGGTGAAATCAAAACCGCTGGTGTTGCTCATGCATGTCTCCTGGTGGAAGTGTGTGCTTGGATTAAACCAAACCCACAGAGCAGGAATCTGACAGCTCAGTGCTTGTGGTCGCCATGGCCGTGGTCATGGGCCATGGCGGGCATTTGCGCACTGGCGGGCAGCTTCACGTCGACATGGGTTTTGACACCTTTGGCATCTTGAAACACCAAGGTCACGGGGACCGTGCTGTCTTTGAGGAGCGGGGCCTTGAGGTCCATGAGCATCACGTGGTAGCTGCCTGGCTTGAGCTCAACGGCTTTGCCAGCAGGCAGCTCCAAGCCATGGGGCAAGGCGGCCATCTTCATGACGTCTTTCTCCATCTTCATTTCGTGAATTTCAGCCACGCCTGCGGCGGGGCTGCTAACCCCGACCAGCTTGGTGCTCTCTTTGGCAGTGAGCTTCATGAAAGCACCTGTGGCTTTTTGGCCGGGCACCGTGGCACGGACCCAAGCCTCACTGACCGTGACGTTTTGCGCGAAAGCGCCAGCAGCCAACACGCCAGTGAAAGCGGCAGCGATGAGGTGTTTTGAAAATTTCATGCAAGTACTCCTGTTGATTAATGACGGTGTTCATGGGCTGGCGCTGCTTGCACATCCAGCAAAGCAGCAGGCCACTTCATGCCATGGGTGGATGTGCCATTGAGCGGAATGTCTGACCAATCATTTTGACCGTTGACGCAGGTTTGCAAAACTTTGACCCACATCGGCCCTGCAGTGTCGGGCAGTCGACCCATAAATGCGAACTCGTCAAACTGATCATCCGGCAAAGCAGCCTCTTTGTTGCGCGCCGTCCACTGCAACGCCACCACATCGTCGGTCACGGTCTTGCCGTGGCTGGTGTAGGGCTGTGCGAGCTTGGCTGTGCGTGTGTTCAGGCTCCAGCCGGCTTTGGGTTGGGGCTTGGCGCCTTGAAAACCGGTGGGCACTTGCACCACCAGGCGGGTGGTGGCAGACCCATTGCAGCCGTGGCTGACACGCAAGCTGGCTTTGTAGTAGGTGCCAGCAACAGCTTGAGGCTCGGTCAAGACGATGTGCGCTTGGGCGTCTTGCACCAACGCGAAGACGCCCCAGCAAAAGCCCCAGAGCAGGTGTTTGTTTTTCATGGTTCAACTTTCAAAATTATCAGAGGGCATGTGGGGGTTCATGACGAACCTCGCAGCGAGGGGTTACTTCAGGTCGTACTTCAGTTCGCCAAAGTAGGTGCGCATCGGGTATTGGTGGTAATTCCAATAGCGGTAGTTGTTCAAGTTATCGATGCCGCCTGCGACAGACCATTGCTTGTCGACCCGGTAGAGCACGCGGGCATCCACCACAAACAGCTTGCTGTTACCGGTGTAGGCATAGCCGTTGATGTCTGAGTTGTTCAACTGCCCATACTGACGACCTGCATACCGTGCACCCATCGAGGTGCTGAGCTGATCGCTCCAGTGGTAATTGGCCAAAGCGTTGGCACGCAACACAGGGACTCGGATTTGTTGCTTGTTGAGGGTGTCGGGCGCTGCTGGGTTGTCCTTGATCAGCGACTCCACATACGTCAGGCTGGTCGAAACATCCAAGCCACGCGTGAACACGTTGTTGCCGGAATAGGCCACTTCCAAGCCTTGGCTCTTGATCAGGTGGATGTTTTGGATGTTGGTCGCCACCGTGGTTGAACCGCTCACCAAGGAGGACTGACTGACGATCCCATCTTTTGTGTTTTCAAAGAACGCTGTCACACGCAACAGCCCATGGCCTAGATCTTTTTCTGCGGTGAGCTCGGTGGTTTGTGATTTTTCAGGAAGCAGGTTGGGATTGTTGGCATAAGACACATTGGCAGCGGCTGTGGTCGACCCATACATCTCGTGCACGGTGGGCATGCGCACCGCGCGACCCGTCGACGCCTTCAGCATCACATCAGGCGCCCAAAGGTGCGAGATGGCTGCCTTGGGCGAGAGATAGTTTTCGACTCGGCTTGGATAGTTCACCGCAGTCCCAACCGCAGAAGCAAAGGCCAAACCGCTGTCTGTGCGCCACTGCTCGGCCCTCAAGCCCAAAACTGTTTTCCACAGCGGCGCGAATTTCCATGCATCTTGCGCATAAAGGCTTTGGAGCTGCGATTGGCCCACAGATTGGCTCAGGGGCGCGCCCGCTGCAGGGGATGTCTCCCAATGGGTGGTGGCGGTGTTGT
>CANFJA010000118.1 GCA_947447235.1 Comamonadaceae bacterium | reverse complement strand
CCTGCAACTGCGCGACGACCTGCATTTTTTCAGCACCGTGCGTGAATTTGCCGAACACGCCAAAGGCCGCAAACAACTGCGGCTTGAATACTGGTACCGCGCCCTGCGCCAAAAAACCGGCATCTTGATCGACAACGGCAAACCCGTGGGAGGGCAATGGAACTTCGATGCCGACAACCGCAACTCATTTGGCAAACAAGGCCCACCCCCCATCCCTGCCCCCCAGCGCTTTGCACCAGACGCCATCACCCAAGAGGTGATGGCCTTGGTCAACACCCAACTTGCAGACAACCCGGGTCAATTGACCAGCTTTGGCTGGCCCGTCACCCGCGACGACGCGCTGCTGGCCCTGCAAGGTTTCATCACGCAACGACTGCCGCTGTTTGGGCAATACCAAGACGCCATGTGGGAAGGCGAGGTGTGGCTCTACCACTCGCACCTCGCGTGCGCACTCAACCTCAAGCTACTCAACCCACGCGAAGTGGTGCAAGCAGCGGTTGACGCCTACACACAAGGTCTGGCACCACTGCCTGCAGTGGAAGGTTTTGTTCGGCAAATCTTGGGATGGCGTGAATACGTGCGCGGCATTTACTGGACGCACATGCCCGAGTACCTCGAGCGCAACACGCTCAACGCACAGGCTGAGTTGCCCGCGTTTTATTGGACCGGCGACACCGACATGGCGTGCCTGCGCGACGCCATTGGCCAGACCTTGCAGCATGGCTATGCCCACCACATCCAACGCCTCATGGTGACCGGCCTGTACGCCTTGCTGCTGGGCGTGAAACCGCAAGCCGTGCATGCTTGGTATTTGGGTGTGTATGTCGACGCTGTGGAATGGGTGGAGCTGCCCAACACCCTGGGCATGAGCCAGTTTGCCGATGATGGCCTCATGGCCAGCAAGCCCTATGCCGCCAGTGGCAAATACATTCAGCGCATGAGCAACCACTGCCAGGGTTGCCGCTACGACCCCGCACAGTCCACCGGCGAACGCGCCTGCCCCATCACCACCCTGTACTGGGACTTCTTATTGCGCCACGCCGACACCTTGTCTAAGAACCCACGCATGGTGATGCAAGTCAACAACCTCAAGCGTCTGACCCCAGCGCAGCGCGAGGGCATTGCGGCGCAGGCGTTGGCGCATAGGCAGCAAATTCAAGACGTTTCTCATTGAACGTCGGTCAGCGCCCGGAGGAAGTGGCAGTTACTCGTCGAGTTTCGTACCCGCCTTATTGACAATCATTTGCCATTCCTGCGCTTCTCCCACAAGCTCGCGAGCAAATTGCTCTGGGCTGTTGCCAACACTGACAAAACCTTGGCGAATCAAAAACGATTGCGTTGCTGGTAAATCAAGAACACGTTTGAACTCGACAGCGATACGACTGATCACCGCGGGGTCAGTTCCCTTTGCCGTCGCCAGCCCCCACCAGTTGCTCAATATCACGTTGGGAACTCCAACCTCTTTGGTGGTTGGCAGGTCGGGTGCGCCCAGCAGTCGTTCAGGGTGGGCGACGGCAAGTGCTTTGATTCGCCCTGTCGTCAACTGTCCGGCGGCTACGCCGTAGCCGACCAGAAATACCTGCACCTCATTGGCCATCAGTGCTTGGACGCCGGGTGGCGAGCCTTTGAAGGGCACATGTGTCATCTTTGTGCCTGTAGCCTCTGACAATGCCCATGCCGAAAAGTGTGGCGTTGTACCGGGCCCGGGTGATCCGTAGTTGAGCTTGCCATCATTGGCTTTCGCGTAACGGACAAATTCGGCGTATGAACCCGAAGGTACCGATGCATTCACAAAAATCACTGGCGGTACGCTGATAAGTTTGGTCACGGGTGACAAAGTGTCCAGCGGATTGAACCCCATATTCTTGTAGACAAACTGGTTGATCACGAAATTATTCGTAGCACCCAGTACAAATGTATAGCCATCGGCTTTGGAACGAACGACTTCTTGTGTACCGATATTGCCGCCTGCTCCAGATTTGTTCTCGATCACGAGTGGTTGCCCCAACCGTTCCTGCATCACAGGTTGCATATAGCGAATCAAGACATCACCGGCAGCACCGGGCGCGTAAGGAACAATGATCTTGATAGGACGATCAGGCCATGCGCACAGAGCGACACTGGGCAACGTTGCAATTCCTAAGAGCAGTGAAAACGAAGTACATCGGTTCATCTTGTGTTCCCGCATAGTGCTAAAGATCGATACGCATCAGGTCGTGGGCCAGGCGCAATGGGCCAGAATAGTTCTTGCGGATATCCTTGACCACATCTTCCATGAGGTGCGGCCCCATCAATTCTGTCGGAAGGTGCTTGCCTGCTGCCCGCTTGAGCACAGGACTGGTTGAGTCGAAATGCCCGAAATGGGTAGCAACAACACTCTTTGCACCAGACTCTCGAGCCAGCAAACCAAGACCCAAGGGGCTGGTATGCGAGAAAGTGCCGACGCCGGTCTTTGCACGATGGTCGATGAAAGACTGCGGAAATGTGCATTCGTGAATCAACAGATCAGCATCTCTTGCCAGCTCAACCATGGCAGCGCAAGGCTTGGTGTCTCCGCTAAAGGCAATTGACTTGCCCTCCACTTCCACGCGCACACCAAAACACTCGCACACCTCATGAGGCAAATGATCTACGTGAGCGGCAATGATGCGAACTTCATCATCCTCGTAGACCAAGCCAGGCGAGATTTCCCGAACATCGGGACGCACGGCCACCAAATTGGCCTGGCGCAGCGGATAGGCAGAGCGCGCCATGAAGTCGGCCTGATAAGCACCATCTTCAAAGAGATGATCACAAAAACGCTTTGTACCTTTAGGGCCTAACAACACCGGCGCATTGTTTCTGTTGAGCATCCAGCCTGAAATCACGAAATAAGGAAAGTCGCAAATGTGGTCGTGGTGTAAGTGTGTAAGAAAAACCACGCCGACATCCGCAGGATTGATATTGGCGCGGACCATCTGACGGGTTGCACCTTCACCGCAATCCAACAGGACATGTTTGCCAGAGTCTGTCGAAATCAAGATGGCAGACTGTCCGCGATCGGGATCAGGCAATGCGGCGCCTGTGCCCAACATGGTGATTTTCATGCAAGCCTTTCTGAGTTTTTGAGTCAGTTGCTTTCATGATACGGTGAGTCAAAATTCTTTCTAGCTCATTATTCCGATATATCGATTCGAAATTCGAATCTTTCGAAAGAGACCATCATGCATCCACATTTAGACAACCGCATTCGATCTAAGCTGCGTGTGCGGCATTTTGAGTTGCTCGACGTCTTGGGTGAAACACTGAATATTCACAAGGCTGCACCACGGCTCAGCTTGAGCCAACCCGCGACCAGCAAGCTTTTGCATGAAACAGAAATGCTTTACAAAACGCTCTTGTTTGAGCGACTTCCCAGAGGACTCAAACCCACCACCGCTGGACAAATCGCCATCCTCAGTGCCCGTGTCTTATTGGGTGAAATCGGAAACTCTCTGAGCGAAGCCCAATTGGTAGCCTCCGGTATTTCAGGTCTGGTGCGCATAGGGGCGCTACCCGCTGCCATACCCACGCTTTACCAACGTGTGCTGACTCAGGCCCACGCCGTCATGCCCAAGCTGATAATTTCTGTCACGGAAGGATCGCTAGACGGTCTTCTGGCATCACTCAGACGCAAAGAGCTCGATGTGGTGTTAGCTCGCTTGTCGGGCGAAACCCAACAGTCCTCATTTGAGACTGAACCTTTGTTTGAAGAATCGGTGTGCCTGGTCGTCCGCCCGAATCATCCTTACGCAAAAAAGCGACGTCTGGACGCCAAAGACCTCGCCAGTCAAGATTGGGTATTGCCGCCAGAAAGCGCCCCGGTTCGTCAAGAAATCGTGAGGAATTTCAACGAGGCTGGCCTGTCTTGCCCTCAAGCCTGGATAGAAACAACCTCCCTGCTATTGACAGAAACGGCCATCATGCAACACGACCTCATTGCCGCATTGCCTCAAAGTGTGGCTGAGTTGTATCAAAGACGTGGGCAATTGCGCATCTTGAAAGCCAACTTCAAAATTCATATGCCGCCTCTGGGCGTTGTAAGACGGGCAGTCGAAACGCCTTCACCCAACGTTGCAAAGCTGTTGGATGTCATCCGATCAGGTCTTCATTGAGAAGTTGTCATGGGTTCCACACATTGCATTGACTCGTTTTAAAAAGCTTTCAAAGTACACCAAAATGAAGGCTACAGCTTGGTCTACGACGTGATTGACCAACGTCTGTTAGTGATCGTGATCTCTGTGGGTCGGCGAGACCATGACGACGTTTAAATCAAGGCTTCGCAGCGGAAGTAACACGCATTCACTCATCCACGCTGCGTGCTCACTTGAAAATATCCAGATAGTTGTTGTGCGTTTCCGATAACTCAGGTACATTCAGGGCATTGCAGTATTTTTTTGCTACCTCATGCTGCAACCAAGTTCGATTTGAGCAGCGGTACTCCCAACACCGCACACCTCCACCACCCCAGACTCTCTGGGACACCACGGGTGGTCTGACTTTCTCCCTAGGCAAGCTTTTTCTGGTGACCTTCACACCGTCGCCAATGGTCATGTACCGTTGTACTTTGCAACACCATGCACCCGGGCTCTAAGTGCCCACACATCACTGGTTTTCATGTCATTAGTTTCTTCACATCCATTTGCCGTTGGCAATTTTCGGATCACACCGCTCAGCCGTTCACACGACGCGGGCCATCACACGGCCGTTCTCTCCATCCGCAGGGGTGAGGGATCGCAGACAAATGACCGCATCTACACCTTCAAACCTGAATTCAAATGTCAAGACAGCGCGCTGATGTATGCAGCTGCGCAAGGTCGTGACTGGATGAGCAATCCAAGCCTGTTGGCTTGAACTCTCCGCACTCTGTTTTTAACCTGCGCCTGATTCATTCGCAAGGCGCGTTTTTTTGAAAGACTCAAAATGAGCAACAAACTTTATGTCGGCAATCTGACCTACTCGGTTCGTGACGACGATCTGCAACAACAATTTTCTGCCTTTGGCCAAGTGCAATCTGCCAAGGTGATGATGGAACGTGACACGGGCCGCTCCAAAGGCTTTGGCTTTGTCGAAATGTCCAACAGCCAAGAAGCTGAGGCAGCCATCCAAGGCCTGCACGGCAAGAACATGGGCGGCCGTGACCTGACCGTCAACATCGCGCGTCCCATGGAAGCCCGCCCACCCCGCAGCGGTGGTTTCGGCGGAGGCTACGACGGCAAGCGCAACAGCTATTGAGCGTTCACAATGCGTGAGAAAAGCCAGCGTCCATGCTGGCTTTTTTTTGGCCGCCCATTTGTGCTCGGCCACCAAGCACCCGATCCGTGGAAACAACTCACCTTGGCAGCAGGCCAGACCGTGACCACCGGCACATGCCTGGTGCCACTCGAGTTCGAACCGCAAGACACGGTATCGATCGATTTTGGTGTGTTGGGTCAGGTGAGTTGCAGCTTCAGTGCAGCGTGATGCACGCAGGGTGCTGTGAATGGCTGGATTTGCATAGCATTTGCAATACAATCAACACATGAAAACAGCCACACTTCCCCCCATCCGTGTTGCCCCTGACTTTCGGCTCGAACTCGAAGGTGTGCTGGAAGAAGGTGAGTCGTTGTCGCAATTCGTTGAGAATGCGGTTCGCAGCACGGTCACCAAGCGCAAGACTCAGGCTGAGTTTGTGAGGCGCGGCATGGCTGCCATCGAAGCTACCCAGCGCGACGCCAGTGGTATCCCGGCTGAACAGGTGATTGCCAAACTCGAAGCCAAGCTGGCAACTGCCAAAAAAATCAAGGCGCGGCGCGGCGGATGACTTACCGAGTT
>CANFJA010000117.1 GCA_947447235.1 Comamonadaceae bacterium | reverse complement strand
TGGGTGTGTGTGGGAGGGTTTTTTGAGCGCCGCTGAGTACTGGCGCGAGGACTTGCTTACTTGTCTACGCCCATCACCGCATCGGGAAGGTACGTGACGATTTGCGGGAACACCGTGATCAACACAATGCACACCACCAAGCAGGCGAAAAACGGAATGGCCGCTTTGGCAATCGTGTTGCTGTCTTTGCCCGTCATGTTTTGCAAGACAAACAGGTTAAAGCCCACGGGCGGCGTGACCTCGGCAATTTCGACCAACAGCACAATGAAAATCCCAAACCAGACCAAATCGAAGCCTGCTTTTTGAATCATCGGCAACACCACCGCGCTGGTGAGCACGATCATGCTGATGCCGTCGAGCGCCGTGCCCAAAATCAAATACACCACGGTCAACACCGCGATCAAGGACAGGGGAGAGAGGTGCATGCCGTTGACCCATTCGGCCAGCTCGCGCGGAATGCCCGTAAAGGCCATGGTTTTGGTGAGAAACGCCGCACCGGCCAGGATGAACATGATCATGCAGCTCGATCGGGTGGTGCCCATCAGGCCTTCGCAGAAGTTGCTCCAGGTCAGGCTGCCACTCCATGCGGCCAAAGCCAACGAGCCCACCACACCGTAAGCGGCGCATTCGGTGGCGGTGGCGTAGCCCGCAATCAGCACCCAGCAGACAAACACAATCAAGGCGCCGCAAGGAATGAGGCTGCGCGAGAGTTTGATTTTTTCCCAGAAGGTGGTGGGCGGGTCGGCCGCTGGCACTTGGTCGGGGTGACGCAAGCTCCACCACATGATGTAGCCGCTGAACAGGGCCATCAGCAGCAGACCGGGCAAAAAGCCGGCCAAGAAAATGCGAATGATCGACGCATCGGCCGCCACCGCATACACCACCATGGTGATGGAGGGCGGGATCAAAATACCCAAGGTGCCGGCCGTGGCCAATGAGCCCAAGGCCAGCTTTTCGCTGTAGCCGCGCTTCATCAACTCGGGCAAGGCCACTTTGCTGATGGTGGCGCAAGTTGCTGCTGATGAGCCCGACACCGAACCAAAAATGCCGCAACCCAAAATGGTGGTGTGCATCAGCCGACCGGGCACCCGGTTGAGCCAGGGGCGCAGGCCTTCAAACATCTCCTCGCTCAGTTTGGTGCGAAACAAAATCTCGCCCATCCAAATGAACAACGGCAGCGCAGCCAGCTCCCAGCTGGCATTGCTTTCCCAGAACGCACTGAACAGGTTTTTGCCCGGTTGCGTGTCGGTGAAGAAGGCCTGACCCACCCAGCCGCAAATGGCCAGGGTCATGGCAATCCACACGCCGCCCGAGAGCAGCAGGAACATGATGAACAGCAGCAGGCCGCCAACGAGAAGAATTTCCATAAAACCTTGGGGTTTAGACGTCGGAAGAAAAGTCGCCGCGTGCGTGCCGCTCTTGGACCTCGCGCACATACGTGGGCGTTTGGCCGCGCAACACCAAGACCAGCTCATCGAGCACGGCAATCAGCAGCAGCACCGAGCCGATGGCAAAGCTCAGTTGCGGAATCCACATCGGGATGGGCAACAGGCCTTGGGCGATGTCGTTGAACTCCCAGCTCTCATAGGTGAACTTACAGGCCCACCACGCCAGGTAAGCCACGGCGACCGACGCCACACACAAGGCCGCCAGCTCCAAGCGCTTGCGCCAGGGTGCAGACACGGCTTCGAGCAACAAGGTCACGCGCACAAAGTCGCCATGCTTGAAGGCGTGGGCCATGGCAAAAAAGGCCGCCGCCGCACAAAACCAAGACACCACATCGTTGACCGCGCCGGTGCGCACACTGAACTCACGCAGAATGCTTTGCCCAATCATCAAGACACAAATCAGAGCAATGAAAAGGGCCCCCAGGGCCCCCGCGGCAAGGTAGAGACGATCGAGAAATCGGCGCATCACTTTTTGCCAGCTTTGGCTGCAGCCGGTGCCGACTTGGCATAGGCCGCAATGATGGCCTCACCATCTGCGCCAGCCTTCTTTTGCCAGTCGGCCAACATGATGCTGCCGACTTGGCGCATGTCATCCATCAGCTTGGGGCTGGGGGTGACCACTTTCATGCCTTTTTCGGTCAAAGCTTTTTTGTAATAGCCATCTTTCTCGGCACTGACCTTCCAGCCGCGTGCTTCGGCTTCGGCAGCGGTTTTGGTCAGGGCGGCTTGGGTGGCGGGGTCGAGTGCATCAAACGATTTTTTGTTCACGATGACGGCATTCTTGGGCAACCAAGCTTGGGTGTCGTAGAAGTACTTCAAGCTCTCATAGGTTTTTGTGTCGTAGCCAGTAGAGCCCGAGCTCATATAGCTTTCCACCACGCCCGTGGCCAAGGCTTGCGACAACTCAGCAGCTTGGATGGTGACAGGTTGGGCGCCAATCAGCTCGGCAATCTTGGCAGTGGCTGGGCTGTAGGCGCGCCACTTGATGCCACGCAGATCGGCCACCGAGTTGATTTCTTTCTTGGTGTAAATGCCTTGTGACGGCCAAGCCACCGCAAACAGCAGCTTCATGCCTTGGGCGGCGAGCAGCTTGTCGAGCACCGGTTTTTGTGCGTCGTACAAACGCTTGGAGTCGGCGTAGCTGGTGGCCAAAAACGGAATGCCGTCGGTGCCATAAACCGGGTTTTCATTTTCGAAGTTCACCAACAGCACTTCGCCAATTTGCGCTTGGCCGCCTTGCACGGCACGTTTGATTTCGTTGGCTTTGAACAGCGACGCGTTGGCATGCACCGTGATCTTGAGTTTGCCAGCGGTGGCCGTGTCCACGTCTTTGGCGAACTGAATCAAGTTCTCGGAATGGAAGTTGGTGGCGGCATAGGCTGCGGGTAAGTCCCATTTGGTCTGGGCAAAAGCGCCGCCAGCAAACAGGGCCAAGGTAAGAGCGGTGAGGGGAAAAATTCGACGTTGCATAAAAACTCCTTAGTGGTGTAGATGGACAACCCATGTCTAAGGCTTGACTATACAAGTACGTGTTTAGGGTTTTGGGGGGCTGCGGGCCTTGTAATATCCAAGCCATCCAGTGACTACCCAACTCCCCTATGCGACTACTTTTTCTTGCTCTTGTCCTCATTGGGTCATGTGTTCGTGCCGAAGTGATTCCGGTTGAGCCCATTGAAAAGTGTTTCCTCTGTAGCTCAGAGCCAAGCATGACGATGTACTGGCCCGGCAAAGACGCCAAGGCCCTCCTGCTGTTCATTCCCGGTGGCGAGGGGTATCTGGGGCTCAAGCCCGGTCAAACCGAGCTCAGAGGTCAGTTGTTGCAGACACTCAAGCGATTGACTCAACCCGAGTTCACCCGCGGCAAGCTGGATGTGGTGTTGCTCGACAGTCCCGGTGAATTGTCTCCGCGCCAAGCCTACCCATCGGCCAGAGCTTCTTCCGAACACTTGATACGCATTGAGAGCGCCGTCCGTTTCTACAAGAAAAAAACTGGCCTACCGGTTTGGTTGATGGGCCACAGCAACGGTGGCATCAGCCTCACCGAGTTTTTAAAGTACGCGCAAAAGAACGACAAGATGGAACTGATTTCTGGCTTCATTGCCAGCGGTATACGAGACGAGTCTTACTTCAATGCGCCGATTCCGTTTCCGTTTTTCTTCATCCATCACAAGTTGGACGGGTGTTATCACACAACACCCAATAGGGCCTATGCCAACTACGAGAAAGTCAAACAATTCATCGCTGTACCGACTGAGTTTGTCTATGTTGTAGGAGGAGAGTCTCAATCAAGCGACGCATGTCGCAGCGGCTTTCATATGTACAACGGCGCTGGTGTTGAGACGGCAAATGCCATTGATACTTTCATGTCCAAGGTCTATCCATAAATGTCAATTCAATCCCCGACACACGCGCCCAAATGGCAATTCTGGATTGACCGTGGCGGCACCTTCACCGACATCGTGGCCAAACGCCCCGATGGCAGTCTGGTGACCCACAAGCTGCTGTCTGACAACCCCGAGCACTACCGCGATGCGGCCGTGGCGGGCATTCGCCACTTGCTGGGCTTGTCTGCCGCTCAAGCGATTTCTGCAGACCAAGTGGCCTGCGTGAAGATGGGCACGACAGTGGCTACCAACGCGTTGTTGGAGCGCAAAGGCGAACCCACGTTGTTGGTCACCACCCAAGGGTTCAGAGATGCCTTGCGCATTGCCTACCAAAACCGGCCGCGTTTGTTTGACCGCCACATCGTGCTGCCCGAGTTGTTGTACCAAGAGGTGATCGAGGCGCACGAACGCGTGGGCGCCCACGGTGAGGTGGTGCAAGCCTTGGACGAAGCGCATTTGCGTGCTGCGTTGCAAGCCGCTTTCGGGCGCGGCCTGCGCAGCGTGGCGGTGGTCTTCATGCACGGTTACCGCTACACCGCACACGAACAAGCGGCGGCCCAACTGGCGCGTGAGGTGGGCTTCACCCAGGTGAGCACCTCGCACGGCACCAGCCCGATGATGAAGTTTGTCAGCCGGGGTGATACCACCGTGGTGGATGCGTATTTGTCGCCCATCTTGCGCCGCTACGTGGACCAAGTGGCCGCCGAGATGCCGGGCGTGACACTGTTTTTCATGCAGTCCTCGGGGGGCTTGACCGACGCCCATGTGTTCCAAGGCAAAGACGCGATTTTGTCGGGCCCGGCAGGCGGCATTGTGGGCATGGCCCGCACGGCTGAGCTGGCCCATGCGCACGAGGCACCGGGCGATGGCGTGAAAGTGATTGGCTTTGACATGGGCGGCACCTCGACCGATGTGTCGCACTATGCCGGTGAGTTTGAGCGTGAGTTTGAAACCCAGGTGGCAGGGGTGCGCATGCGTGCGCCCATGATGAGCATCCACACCGTGGCCGCAGGCGGCGGGTCGATCTTGAGCTTTGATGGCGCACGTTTGCGTGTGGGGCCGCAAAGCGCAGGCGCCAACCCGGGGCCTGCCAGCTACCGACGCGGTGGCCCGCTCACCGTGACCGATGCCAATGTGATGTTGGGCAAGGTGCAACCGGCGTACTTTCCCAAAGTGTTTGGCCCGCAAGCCAATGAGCCGCTCAACCATGCCGTGGTGGCGCAGCAATTCGAGGCCATGGCGCTTGGCCTGCAACGCACGCCCGAAGCCCTGGCTGAAGGCTTTGTGCAGATCGCGGTGCAGCAAATGGCCAATGCCATCAAGAAAATCTCGGTGGCTCGCGGCTATGACGTGACGCGTTACACCTTGCAGTGCTTTGGCGGTGCAGGCGGGCAGCACGCCTGCCTGGTGGCTGACGCCTTGGGCATGACCCGTGTGTTGGTGCATCCCTTGGCGGGCGTGTTGTCGGCCTATGGCATGGGGCTGGCCGATCAAAACGTGATCCGTGAGCAAGCCATCGAGCTGCCCTTGGTGCCGGACAGCATGGCCACCCTCACACAGACCCTGTCCTCGCTAGAGGCCGCAGCGCAAGCCGACCTGTTGCAACAGCAAAGCGCCGCAGGCGCGGTGTCGGTGCGACGCAGCGTGCATGTGCGTTACCAAGGCAGCGATTCGGCCTTGCGGGTGCCCATGGGCGAGTTGCCTGACATCGTGGCCGCGTTTGAGGCCGCTTACCGCCAGCGTTTTGCATTTTTGATGACGGGCAAAGCCTGGGTGGTGGAGGCCGTGTCGGTGGAAGTTCTGCTGGCGGGTGACGCCCCCAGCGAGCAGCGCCATGTGGAGCATCCTGTGCGTGAGGTGCCGCGTCGCGACACGGTGCGCATGTATGCCGACGGGGCTTGGCACGACGCCGCGCTGGTGGTGCGCGAGGACTTGCGTGCTGGCGATGTGGTGACGGGCCCGGCCATCGTGGCCGAGAAAAATGCCACCACCGTGGTGGAGCCGGGTTGGCAAGCGCGCTTGAGTGCGCTGGACCACTTGGTGTTGACGCGGCACGTGGC
>CANFJA010000116.1 GCA_947447235.1 Comamonadaceae bacterium | reverse complement strand
TTGCACCACATAGCTGCCCGCCTCGAGCTTGAGGCCTTTGTCGCTGATCACCACCGAGTCCACGCGCACCCCACCGCCATCGATCAAACGGTTGGCTTCGCTGGAGGAGGGTGCCAAGCCCGCCGATTTGAGCAAGGCCGCAATCCCCATTGGTGCACCCAACAGCGCCACATCCGCAATGTCATCGGGCACACCGCCTTTGCTTCGGTGGATGAAGTCTTGCTCAGCGGCATCGGCAGCCACTGCGCCGTGGAAACGTGCCGTGATTTCTTTGGCCAGCGCGACTTTGGCGTCTTTGGGGTTACGTCCGTTGGCAACTTCTTGCTTGAGCGACTCAATCTGCGCCTCTGACTGGAATGACAACAAGGTGTACCAACGCCACATCAAGGTGTCCGAGATCGACAGCACCTTGGCGAACATGGTGTTGGGCGCTTCGCTGATGCCGATGTAGTTGTTCTTGGACTTGGACATCTTCTCCACACCGTCCAAACCTTCGAGCAAGGGCATGGTCAAGATGCACTGCGCCTCTTGCCCGTATTCGACTTGAAGGTGACGCCCCATGAGCAAGTTGAATTTTTGGTCGGTACCGCCCAATTCCAAATCCGACTTCAAGGCCACCGAGTCGTAGCCCTGCATGAGCGGGTACAAGAATTCGTGCACGCTGATGGGCGTGCCCGCCTTGAAACGGTCATGAAAGTCATTGCGCTCCATCATGCGCGCCACGGTGTATTTGGCGGCCAGCTGGATCATGCCCATCGAGCCCAGTGGCAAGCACCACTCGCTGTTGTAGCGAATCTCGGTTTTCTCAGGGTCGAGCACCAAAGAGGCTTGCTTGTAATACGTTTCGGCATTGGCCTTGATTTGCTCGGGCGTCAAGGGAGGACGGGTGCTGTTGCGCCCAGACGGATCGCCAATGAGGCTGGTGAAGTCGCCGATCAAAAAAATGACTTGGTGCCCCAGGTTTTGCAATTGGCGCATTTTGTTGAGCACCACGGTGTGCCCCATGTGGATGTCGGGCGCGGTAGGGTCCAAGCCCAGTTTGATGCGCAAGGGTTGCCCCGTCGCCTCAGAGCGGGCCAGTTTTTTGACCCACTCATCCTCGGGAATCAGCTCTTCGCAGCCACGCTTGGAAACGGCCAAGGCTTCGTGGACCCGATCGGTGATGGGGTAAGTAGGTAGAGATGATTGATTCATAAGGATTTTTTGACGAGTGGGCTATACTCAGCCCTTTGTGTGATGGGCCAATTTTAGTTGGCGCAGCACAGCGGGACGTGGGGGTGTGAAACCCTGACCCCCATCTTCTGCCGGAGAGCCCCCTTGCAGCAACACCTTGAGACCTTGGCCTTGCGCCTGCACACCGTTTGGACCACGCATCCTCGCCGCATCATGGCGGGCGTCGCTGTGGCCTTGTCGGCGGTGGGTGGCGGTGCCTTCGCTGTCGCCAATTTAGGTCCAGACGCCAGCCAGCTGCCCTTGCGCGAAGTGGTCGAACGGGTGACTGCGCCAATGACGCAAGGCCTGGGCAACAAGCAGCCCATGGTGTTGTTTCGCGCAGATGTCACACGCAGCAACGACACCGCCGAAAGTTTATTGAGCCGCTTAGGGCTCAGCGACGAAGAAGCCGCCAGCTTTTTGCGCAATGCCCCCCTCGCACGGCAGCAACTGCTGGGACGTGCGGGACGTTGGGTGAGTGTCGAAGGCGATGCCTCACGGCGCTTGCGCCGACTCACCGCACGTTGGAGCACGGACAAATCAGACCAATTCACCCGTTGGGTGGTTGAGCGCAGCGCCAACGGCCTGACAGAACGGGTTGAAACAGCCCCTTTGAATGTGAGCACCCGCATGGCCAGTGGCGTGATTCAAAGCTCGCTGTTTGCCGCCACCGACGACGCCAACATTCCCGACAGCGTGGCCAACCAATTGGCCAGCATTTTTGCTGGCGACATCGACTTTCACAGGGCCTTGCGCAAGGGCGATCGTTTTTCAGTGGTCTACGAGTCGCTTGAAGCCGATGGCGAAACGATGCGTGCAGGACGCGTGCTGTCCGCCGAGTTTGTGAACAACGGTAAAACCCACCAGGCCATCTGGTTCAAAGAACCTCAGGCGCCTGAGGGTGGTTATTTTTCACCCGAAGGTGTGAGCCTTCGGCGCGCCTATTTGGCTTCGCCCTTGACGTTTTCGCGCATGACCAGCGGCTTCAAAATGCGTTTTCACCCCATTTTGCAAACCTGGCGCGCCCACTTGGGCGTCGACTATGCGGCAGCCACCGGCACGGCGGTGCACAGCGTTGGACAAGGCATCGTTGACTTTGCGGGCGCACAGGGCGGCTTTGGCAATGTGGTCTTTGTCAAACACCCCAATGGCCACACCACGGTGTACGCCCACTTGAGCCGCGTTTTGGTCAAGCGCGGACAAAGCGTGGCACAAAACCAGACTTTGGGCGAAGTGGGTGCCACAGGCTGGGCCACGGGTCCACACCTGCACTTTGAATTCCGCGTCAACGGCCACCACCAAGATCCGCTGACCATGGCGCGCCAAAGTGTGGCCATCGAAATTTCTGCAGCAGCGCGTGACGCCTTCAAGCGCCAAGTCAGCAACGCCAAGCTCGAATTGACTGCCGCCGCCAGCGTGCAGCAAAGCCGCGCTGAATAAATGCCATCGCTCTACATCGGCTTGATGTCGGGCACTTCGCTCGACGGCGTCGATGGTGTGTTGGTGAATTTCGAGGGACAACGGCCCGAGGTGCTCAGCCACCAAGCCCTGCCGTTTGGTACCTCGCTCAAACAAAGCTTGTTTGACCTCAACACACCGGCCGAGAATGAGTTGCACCACGCCGCCTTGGCCGCCAACCGCTTGGTCCACGTCTATGCCGACACCGTGCAAGCCTTGCTGCAAACCAGCGGACTACACCCCCACCAAATACATGCTATCGGCGCCCACGGTCAAACCGTGCGCCACCAGCCCGGGGCCTTTGACGGTACGGGCTATACGCTGCAACTCAACAACCCCTCGTTGCTGGCAGAACTGACAGGCATCGATGTCGTGGCCGACTTTCGCAGCCGCGATGTCGCGGCCGGCGGACAAGGCGCCCCCCTGGTCCCGCTGTTTCACCAACACATGTTTGCGCACGCTGCGCACACGGTGGGTGTGCTCAACTTGGGCGGCATTGCCAACCTCAGCGTGCTGCCGCCTGCCGGTGATGCACAAGGCTTTGACTGCGGCCCGGGCAACGCCTTGCTCGACCATTGGTGCCAGCAACACACCGGCCAGCCCTTTGACAACAACGGCGCTTGGGCGCGCAGAGGTCAGGTGATTGCACCCTTGCTGGATGGGCTGTTGGAGGAACCGTTTTTGCACCTACCTCCCCCTAAGAGCACAGGGCGCGACTTGTTCAACCCCACGTGGTTGGCCCAACAGTTGGAAGGCTTTGCAAGCGCCTCACCGGTCGATGTACAAGCCACATTGACCGAATTCACCGCACGCGCTTGTGTCGCCGATGTGCGTCGTTACGCACCTGAAGCCACCGAGTTGATGGTGTGCGGTGGCGGCGCCTTGAATGGCTGGCTGATGGCGCGCTTGCAAAGCGGGCTGCCGCAACTCCAGGTGGTGTCCACCGCCGAACGCGGCTTGCCACCGCTGCAAGTCGAAGCAGCCGCCTTTGCGTGGCTCGCCCGTCAAACCGTGCGGCGCCTGCCTGGCAACTCCCCAAAAGTCACGGGCGCACAAGGCGCCCGTATCTTGGGTGGGGTGTTTCCGGCCTAAGGACCAGGAAGCACTGGGTCTGAGATGGAACTGGCTGTTAAACCGAGAAGGAAGAACCGCAACCGCAGGTGGTCGTGGCGTTGGGGTTCTTGATGACGAACTGAGCGCCCTGCAAGTCTTCTTTGTAGTCAATCTCAGCACCTAACAGGTACTGGTAGCTCATGGCATCGATCAACAAAGACACATTGTTTTTGGTCATGGTGGTGTCGTCTTCGTTCACCACCTCGTCGAAGGTGAAACCGTACTGAAAGCCCGAGCATCCGCCGCCCTGCACAAACACGCGCAGCTTGAGGTCTGGGTTGCCCTCTTCCGCAATCAAATCCGCCACTTTGGCAGCCGCGCTGTCCGTGAAGACGATGGGGGTGGGCATTTCGGTTTGAATGTTTTCAGCAACAGCACTCATGGGGACTCTCCAAATTCAAGGTTTAAAGTATAGCGCTTTAGTCGGGAATTGCGTTGTCACGGACACAAAAAAGCCGCAGCGGCGAACCGGTGCGGCTTTTGAGCAAAGCAGAAAACGGATTAACGCTTGCTGAACTGCTTGCGGCGGCGAGCAGAGTGCAAGCCGACCTTTTTACGTTCCACTTCGCGGGCATCGCGGGTCACATAGCCTGCGGCAGACAACACAGGCTTCAAGGCTGCGTCGTAGTCGATCAGGGCACGGGTGATGCCGTGACGCACAGCACCTGCTTGACCCGACTCACCACCGCCGTGCACGTTGACTTGAATGTCAAACGCTTCGCCGTTGTTGGTCAGCAACAGAGGTTGCTTGGAGATCATGATCGAGGTTTGACGACCGAAGTACTCGGCGATGTCTTTGCCATTGATCGTGATTTGGCCCGTGCCTTTTTTGAGAAACACACGAGCGACGCTCGATTTGCGACGGCCAGTGCCGTTGTTCCATTCACCAATCATGTCAGCTCCTTAGATGTCCAGCACTTTAGGCTGTTGTGCGGTGTGGGGATGCTCAGCACCGCCGTACACCTTGAGCTTTTTGATCATGGCGTAACCGAGTGGGCCTTTGGGCAGCATGCCCTTGACGGCCTTCTCGATGGCGCGGCCAGGGTGCTTGGCTTGCATGTCGCGGAAGTTGGTGGCTGTGATACCGCCGGGGTAACCCGAGTGACGGTAGTACACCTTGTCCAAAGATTTGGTGCCTGTGACCTTGATCTTGGATGCGTTGATGATGACGATGAAGTCACCGGTATCGACGTGAGGCGTGTAAATGGCTTTGTGTTTGCCGCGCAAACGGAGGGCAACTTCGCTGGCTACCCGTCCGAGCACCTTATCGGTGGCGTCAATCACAAACCACTCATGCACCACGTCAGCGGGTTTTGCGCTGAAAGTAGACATAGTTAAATCCTAAATGGAGAGTTGGTTTGTAGGGCCCTTTTCCACGGTCGGCGTTCTTCTGTTGAGAACCTCTTAGGTGGGATGTGCTTTTTGCAAAGCCTCTGTCGCGGGACCACTCGTTCGCTGCAGAGCCGGAAATTATACGCAAAATCAAGCACTTGGCGCAAGCTGCGAGACCGGAGCTGAGAAATGGCGGGTTACCATGCCAGACTATGTTCAGTTACCGCCACGCTTTTCACGCCGGAAACCACGCCGACGTCCTCAAACACCTGACACTGATTGCCACCTTGCGCCACTTGATGCACAAGGACGCGGGCATTCAATTCGTCGACACGCACGCAGGTGCAGGCCTGTACCGATTGGATGGGGATTACGCTGAAAAAAGCGGCGAAGCCGCCGACGGTGTGCTCAAGCTCAAGGGCTTGGCCGCCGAGGAACAGGTCGAGGCATTGAAGGACTACCTCAGCTTGGTGGCCAGCTTCAATGACAAAGGCAGCTCAAGGGTCTACCCAGGTTCGCCCTTCATCATCCAGCGCTTGATGCGTCATGAAGCACGCGACCGGCTCAAGCTGTTTGAGCTGCACCCCACCGACCACAAATCACTCACAGGCAATATTGAACAACTGGAAGCAGGTCGCACCGTCAGCGTGGCGCGACAAGATGGGTTTGAAGCACTCAAAGCCTTGCTCCCTCCCCCAGTGTCGTCCAGCGGTTCGCGCCGCTCCATGGTGTTGATCGACCCCAGCTACGAACTCAAAACAGACTACTACCGCGTGTTGGAATGCATCCAGGATTGCTTGAAGCGCTTTGCCAC
>CANFJA010000115.1 GCA_947447235.1 Comamonadaceae bacterium | reverse complement strand
GCCCTTGCCGCACAGGTCTTCATAGCTCAAGCCTTTGCGGCCCACATGGCGATCGGCCAAACTGGCCAAGCCATGCGGCTTGTGCACTTCGAGCACGTAACTTTGCAGCATGGTGTCGTGCGCGTAACCCTGAACCTCGATGCCGTGGTTGGCCATGACATGGCGGTCGTACTTGATGTGCTGGCCCAGTTTTTTGGCGGCGGGGTTTTCAAACCAGGGTTTGAGTTTGGCCAACACCTCGTTGAGGGGCAACTGCGTGGGTGCGTCGCCATAGCTGTGTGCCAGCGGGATGTAGCAGGCCGCGCCGGGCTGCACCGAAAAGCTCAAGCCCACCAGCTCGGCGCGCATGGCGTCCAGCGAGGTGGTTTCGGTGTCAAACGCCACCAAGTCAGCGGCCTGAATTTGTTTGAACCATGCGTCAAACGATTCCCAAGTGAGGACGCAGTCATAGGTCTTGGTGGTGACTTGCGAGGGCGTGGGCGCTGGCTCGTCAAACAGAGCAAGGTTGGCACCCGGTTGCGAATCAGCACGCGAGCCATTCACCGGGACGTCTGCCATCTGCCCGCCGGCGCCCACCTGAGCCTCCCCCATCGCACGGGCCAAGCCTTTGAAGCCATAGGTCTCGTAAAAGGTTTTGAGCGCAGGCCTGTCGGGCTCGGCCAAATGCAGGGCGTCCAGCGCAGGCAAGCCCGGCACATGGGTGGACAAATCGCAATCGGTTTTCATGGTCACCAACTGGCGCCCCGTGACCAACCACTCACGGGCCTGTCGCAGGTTTTCACCGGCCACCCCTTTGATGGCCTCGGCGTTTTGCAGCAAGGCTTCGAGCGAGCCGTATTCCATCAGCCACTTGGCGGCCGTCTTGGGGCCAACCTTGGGCACACCCGGCACGTTGTCCACGGTGTCGCCCACCAGGGTTTGAAAGTCGATCATCAAACTCGGCGGCACGCCAAACTCGGCCGTCACACCGGCCACGTCGCGTTTTTTACCGTTCATGGTGTCCATGATGGTGATGTGTTCATTCACCAACTGGCTCAGGTCCTTGTCCCCACTGGAGACCACCACCGTCATGCCCTGCTCGGCCGCCGTCACCGCCAAGGTGGCGATCACGTCGTCGGCTTCCACACCGGGCACATCGAGCACGGTCCAGCCCAGCATGCGCACCATCTGATGGATGGGCTCAATTTGGCTGCGCAAATCGTCGGGCATGGGCGAGCGGTGGGCTTTGTACTCGGGGTACATGGCATCGCGAAAGGTCGGACCCTTGGCATCAAACACACAGGCGGCCCATTGGGTGGGCACTTCTTTGCGCAAAGCCTGCATCATGTTGATCATGCCGCGAATGGCGCCGGTGGCGGCGCTGGTGGGGTCACCCGGCACGGCACGCAGGTCGGGCATGGCGTGGAAAGCACGGTAGAGGTAGCTGGAACCGTCGACCAGCAGCAAGGTCTTGTTTTCTGACATGCCGCGATTGTGCCGTGCCCATGGGGCACGAGCGGCAGCTGCCCAGAGCGCGCCCTGAGGCGACCACTACAATTCCTTCACTTTCATCTACCTCTTTGTCATGGCTGTTTTCACCGAAGTCTCCGATTCCACCGCACAAGATCTGCTGACGCAACTCAAGCTGGGTGAATTGGTTGAACTCCAAGGCATCCAAGGTGGCATTGAAAACACCAATTACTTCCTCACCAGCAGTGATGGCGCGTATGTGCTGACGCTGTTTGAGCGCCTCACCCACGCGCAACTGCCCTTCTATCTGTACCTGATGAAGCATTTGGCTGAGCGCGGCATCCCGGTGCCTGACCCGGTGTCAGACAGCAACGGCGACATCTTGCTCACTGTGCAAGGCAAGCCAGCCGCCGTGGTGAACCGTTTGCGCGGTCAAAGCGAGCTTGCCCCCAGCCCCACCCACTGTGCGGCCGTGGGCGACATGCTGGCGCGCATGCACTTGGCAGGCCGAGACTTCGCGCGTGAGCAACCCAATTTGCGGGGGCTGGACTGGTGGGAACAGACGGTTCCGGTGGTGCTGCCGTTTCTCGAAGCCTCGCAGTCCACCTTGATTCAAGCTGAGTTGGCCTTTCAACGCCACACAGCCACCGCCTCGGCCTTCGCTGCCCTGCCCCGTGGCCCGGTGCATGCCGACTTGTTTCGCGACAACGTGATGTTTGATGGCCCCCCTCAGTTGCCTGAGCTGACCGGCTTTTTTGATTTCTATTTCGCTGGCGTGGACAGCTGGCTGTTTGACTTGGCTGTCTGCATCAACGACTGGTGCATCCACCATGACGCTTCCAACGAAGGCCGCCATGACCCCACCAAGATGCAAGCGCTGCTCGACGCCTACCAAACTGTGCGCCCCCTCACGGGGGCCGAGCGCCAGCTGTTCAATCCCATGTTGCGCGCAGGCGCTTTGCGTTTTTGGATTTCGCGCTTGTGGGACTTTCACTTGCCACGCGAGGCCAGCATGCTCCAAGCCCACGACCCCACCCACTTTGAGCGTGTGCTGCGCGAACGCGTGACCCAACCCGTACACCTTTGACCATGAAACTCCATGTTGTTCCTGCACGCACGGGCGCCCAATGGGTGCGCCAAGGCATTCGCATATTCTGGAAGCAGCCCATTGCGCTGAGCGGCTTGTTTTTCATGTTCATGGCACTGATGTCGGTCTCATCCTTGGTGCCGGTGGTGGGGAGTTTTGTGGCGCTGATGTTGCTGCCCGCCGCCTCCTTGGGCCTGATGGCCGCCACCCGCGAGGTGGATTTGGGCAAGTTCCCCATGCCGATCATTTTGCTCTGTGGTTTTCGTTCGGGCACTGAGGGCAAGCGCAGCATGCTGCTCTTGGGCCTGCTCTACGCCCTGGGCTTTGTGGGCGTCATGGGCGTGTCGATGTTGCTCGATGGCGGTGACTTTGCCAAACTGTATTTGGTGGGCGGTTCATTGGACGCAGACACCTTGATGAAACCCGAATTTCAAAACGCCATGTGGTTGTCGCTGCTGCTTTACATGCCCTTGTCGGCTGTGTTTTGGCATGCGCCAGCTTTGGTGCATTGGCATGGTGTGCCTGCGATCAAAAGTTTATTTTTCAGCTCCGTGGCCTGCCTGAGAAACTGGCGTGCGTTTTTGGTGTTTGGCCTGCTGTGGTCGTTTATTTTTCTGCTCACCGCCTTGGTGATCACGCTGATTGGCGGACTCACGGGCGACAGCGAATTTGCCTCCTTGGCGCTGCTGCCCGCCATGTTGATGCTGGCCGCGATGTTTTTCTGCTCGACCTATTACAGCTTTCGCGACAGCTTTGTATCGGACGTGATCTACGCCTGAGCTGCGACCTCAGATCTGCGTGAGTTTGGCCACACTCAAAGCGAGCCACTTGATGCCGTGGCGGCCAAACTTCACCTGAGCACGGGCATCGTCCCCCAGCCCTTCCAAGCTGATCACCGTCCCCTCGCCAAACTTGGTGTGAAACACCTGGACGCCGCTGCGCACCCAGGCGTTGGGGCCGCTGCTGATAGGCGCCGCGCGTTGCACCACGGGTGCTGCCGCCGTGGCGGCACCGCCACCCCAAGGGTTGTTTTGCCAGGCGGGGTTTTGCCAGGCATCGCGCCGTGAGGTTTGCGGGTCGGCAAAAGCGGAGCGTGCGGGCGTGATCCACTTCAGGGTGTGTTCGGGCAGCTCTTCAAAGAAACGGCTCTTGAGGTTGTAGCGGGTTTGGCCATGCAGCATGCGGGTTTGCGAATGGCTGAGGTACAGGCGCCGGCGCGCCCGTGTGATGGCCACGTACATCAGGCGACGTTCTTCTTCCAGGCCGTCGTAGTCGTTCATCGAGTTTTCATGGGGGAACAAGCCCTCTTCCATGCCGGTGATGAACACGCAGTCAAATTCCAAACCTTTGGAGGCATGCACCGTCATCAACTGCACCGCGTCTTGCCCTGCCTGGGCTTGGTTGTCGCCTGACTCAAGCGCGGCGTGGGTCAAAAAAGCGGCCAGGGGCGACATGGTTTCACCCGTGTCGGGGTTGATCATTTGGCCGTCCACAGGCAAGGCCACGGCCTCTCGACCAAAACCTTCTTGGGTCACAAAGCTCTCCGCTGCGTTGACAAGTTCGGCCAAGTTCTCCAAACGGTCAGCACCCTCACGCTCGGCCTTGTAATGCTCGGTCAAGCCCGAGTGGTCCAACAGCAACTCAATGATTTGGCGCAGCGTTTGGCCTTGGGTCTGCTCGCGCAACACATCCAACTTGGCCACAAACGCGCTCAGGTTGGCGCCGGCTTTGCCAGAGACCGCGCTCACCGCGTCGTGCATGGCGCAGCCCATGGCGCGCGCAGCGTCTTGCAATTGCTCAATGCTGCGTGCCCCAATGCCGCGCGGCGGGAAGTTGACCACGCGCATGAAACTGGTGTCGTCACGCGGGTTCTCCAACAAACGCAAATAGGCCAGCGCGTGTTTGATCTCGGCGCGCTCAAAAAAGCGCAAGCCGCCATACACCCGGTACGGCATGGCCGCATTGAACAACGCGGTTTCAATCACCCGACTTTGCGCGTTGCTGCGGTAGAGCACCGCAATTTCATGACGATGCGCCACACCTTGGCTGCCATCGCCGTTTTGGCCATCGCGCAGCAATTGCTTCATCTCGTCGACCATCCACTGGGCTTCGGCAAAGTCGGTGGGTGACTCGTAGATGCGCACCGGCTCACCTGCACCTTGGGTGGTGTGCAGGTTTTTGCCCAAGCGGCTCTTGTTGTGGCTGATCAGGTGGTTGGCGCTGTCCAAGATGTTGCTGAAGCTGCGGTAGTTTTGCTCCAGCTTGATCTGGTGTTGCACCTGGTACTCGCGCACAAAGTCGGCCATGTTGCCCACGCGTGCGCCACGGAAGGCGTAAATGCTTTGGTCGTCGTCCCCCACTGCAAAGATGGCCCCGCCGCCCTGCCCCACAGGGCCCGCGAGCTGCTTGATCCAGGCGTATTGCAGCTTGTTGGTGTCTTGAAACTCGTCGATCAAGATGTGCTGAAAGCGACGGCGGTAGTGCTCACGCACCGCATCGTTGTCGCGCAGCAACTCGTAAGAGCGCAACATCAGTTCGCCAAAGTCGACCACGCCCTCGCGCTGGCACTGGGCTTCGTACAGGTCGTAGAGCTCTACTTTTTTGCGCGTTTCCTCGTCGCGCACTTCCACATCTTTGGCGCGCAAACCATCTTCTTTGCAGCCCGCAATGAACCACATGGTTTGCTTCGGGGGAAAGCGCTCTTCGTCGACGTTGAACTGCTTGCTCAAGCGCTTGATGGCGCTGAGTTGGTCTTGGGTGTCCAAGATTTGAAACGTCTGCGGCAAGTTGGCCAGCTTCCAGTGCGCGCGCAAAAAGCGGTTGCACAAACCGTGGAAGGTGCCCACCCACATGCCACGCACATTCACGGGCAGCATGGAGGTCAAACGGGTCAGCATTTCTTTGGCGGCCTTGTTGGTGAAGGTCACCGCCAACACACCGCCCGGAGACATTTGCCCGGTTTGCAACAACCAAGCAATGCGGGTGGTGAGAACCCGCGTTTTGCCCGAGCCGGCACCGGCCAAGATCAGCGCGTGTTCGGGGGGTAAGGTGACCGCCGCAGACTGCTCTGGGTTGAGACCTTGCAGCAAAGGGGAAGTGTTGGATGTGGCCGAGGCCGGCTGGGTGTCAAACCCGTAAGAAACATGCATGGCGTAGATTTTAGAGAGGTCCATGCCAAGCGCTGCTAAAATCAGCCACCGGGCCCAAGATTCTTGCGCTCGGTTTTTTTTGGACTGCCCTGGTGCGTCAGAAAAACCGGCCAAGCCAAGCGCTCAATCTTCGAACGTTTTTTCTGGAGCTTGGGAAATGGAAATATTTGATTACGACAACGTCTTGTTGTTGCCACGCAAGTGCCGCGTGGAAAGTCGCTCAGAGTGCGACGCTGGCGTAGAACTCGGGGGG
>CANFJA010000114.1 GCA_947447235.1 Comamonadaceae bacterium | reverse complement strand
GCAGGCGCGGCTGCCACGGTAGCGCGCCAGGTCTTCGCGGACCACCACCGAGTCGGTCTCGCGGTAGCGGCGTTCCATGTTGACCAAGATGCCTTCGAACGGGTGTTTTTTGCTGAGCTTTTTGCCGCCTGAAGCACCGCTGTCCAAGCTGTAGTTGAACTTGATTTCTTCGTCGCCCGAGCCATACAGCAGCACCTGTTGCACTTCGGGGCTGAGTTTTTCAAACGCGGCATCGAGGTCAAACTTGTAGTGCTTGGCCAAGCTCTCGAGCAGCGTGAAGTAGTGTGCGTTGCGGCGGTCCCAGCCTTTGATGGCGCCACTGCCCAAGCTGAGCGAGGGGAAGGCCACCACACGGGCGGGGTCGAAAAAGTCTTGGTGGCCCAAGCCGTCACACGCCGGGCACGCGCCCACCGGTGAGTTGAACGAGAAGAGGCGTGGCTCCAACTCGCTGATGGAGTAGGTGCACTGCGGGCATGAGAACTTGGCGTTGAAGCTGTGCTCCACACCGGTGTCCATCTCCAACGCAATGGCGCGGCCTTCGGCCAAGCGCAGCGCGGCTTCAAAGCTCTCGGCCAGACGTTGGCGCAAACCGGGCGGTGGCGCGGTCACCGCCACGGCGCCGATGCTGGGCGCGGTGGCGACTTGAGGGGCTGCCGGGGCTTCGTGGCGCACCTTGATGCGGTCAATCACCACGTCGATGTCGTGCTTCTCGGTTTTCTTGAGTTGCGGCAAGTCGTCGTATTCAAAGACTTGACCACCCACGCGAAAGCGCACATAGCCCTGGGCTTGCAGGTTGGCAAACACGTCGGTGTATTCGCCTTTGCGGTCGCGTGCCAGTGGGGCCAGCAGCATGAGCTTGGTGTCTTCGGGCAGGGCCATCACCGCGTCCACCATTTGCGACACGCTTTGCGCTTGCAGCGCCAGGTTGTGGTCGGGGCAGTACGGCGTGCCAGCACGGGCAAACAGCAGGCGCAGGTAGTCGTGAATTTCGGTCACCGTGCCCACGGTGGAGCGGGGGTTGTGGCTGGTGGCTTTTTGCTCAATGCTGATGGCGGGCGACAGGCCCTCAATCAGGTCGACATCGGGCTTGTCCAAACGGCCCAAGAACTGACGGGCGTAGGCCGAGAGGCTTTCCACGTAGCGGCGCTGGCCCTCGGCGTACAAGGTGTCAAACGCCAAGCTCGACTTGCCCGAGCCCGACAAGCCGGTGATCACCACCAGTTGGTTGCGCGGAATGTCGAGGTCGATGTTTTTGAGGTTGTGCGTGCGTGCGCCGCGAATGCTGATGTTTCGCATGGCGGAGGGGCTGTTCATGGCCTGGCCCAAGTAGGTGCCGTCGGTGGGTGCGTTCACAGGTGAGTCAATCAAAGGGCAACCCGCCATGATAGTGGCGATGGGCCAAGCCTGCTTTGGGAATGCAGGACAATTCCTGCTGTGACGACCGATACAGCCCCCGCCAACTCCCCTGATCTCAGCCCCTCCATGACGCCCACCGAGCGCCGCGCCAGCGGCACGTTGGCGTCGATCTTTGCCTTGCGCATGCTGGGCCTTTTTTTGGTGTTGCCGGTGTTTGCCCTGGAAGCGCGCAAATACCCCGGGGGCGACGACCCTGTGTTGATTGGTTTGGCCATGGGCATCTACGGCCTGACGCAAGGGCTGCTGCAAATTCCGTTTGGCGTGGCCTCCGACCGCTTTGGGCGCAAGCGTGTGATCGTGCTGGGTTTGTTGGTGTTTGCGGTGGGCAGTGTGTGGGCGGCTTCGGCAGACACCCTGAACGGCTTGCTCGCTGGGCGTGCGCTGCAGGGCGCTGGCGCGGTGTCGGCGGCGGTGACGGCCTTGCTGGCGGACTTGACGCGCGACAGCGTGCGCACCAAGGCCATGGCTTTGGTGGGGGCCAGCATTGGGTTGATGTTTGCGTTGTCGCTGGTGTTGTCGCCTTTGCTGGCTGGCTGGATCGGTTTGTCGGGCCTGTTTGCCCTGACCGCGCTGTTGGCGCTGCTGGGCGTGGCGATGGTGGTGTGGGCGGTGCCGCCTGAACCGGCGTTGCACAAAGACGCCGCACGTGGCGGCTTGCGCCAGGTGTTGGCCATGCCTGCGCTGCTGCGTTTGAACCTGGGGGTATTTGTGCTGCATGCGGTGCAACTGGCCATGTGGGTGGCCGTGCCTGCCCTGTTGGTGCAGGCCGGGCTGGACAAAGACCACCACTGGCAGGTGTATTTGCCGGCCGTGCTGGTCTCGTTTGTGGTGATGGGGGGCGTGTTTGCGGCCGAGCGTCGCGGGTATTTGCGGGCCGCCTTTTTGACGGCGATTGGTTTGATTGCTGCGGTGCAAGTGGTTTTCTTTTGGGTGGCCTCGGGCGCACCCACACTCGCGGTGCTGGCTTGGTTGCTGTTTGCCTTTTTTTGTGGCTTCAACGTGCTGGAGGCCACGCAGCCCAGCCTAGCGTCACGTTTGGCACCCGCGCCCTCGCGCGGCGCAGCCATGGGGGTCTACAACACTTTGCAATCGTTGGGCTTTTTTGCCGGCGGTTGGATGGGTGGGCAACTGGTCAAAGGCTACGGCACGCAAGGCTTGTTTTTGACTTGCGCTGCGTTGATGCTGTTGTGGTTGGCGTTAGCGTGGCCGATGGTGGCCCCGGCTCGCCAAGCGGTTTGAGCAAAGCCCCCATAATCTGCCTATCTCTGGAGGAATTTACCCATGGCATCCGTTAACAAAGTGATTCTCGTCGGCAACTGTGGCCGCGACCCCGAAGTGCGTTATCTGCCCAGCGGCCAAGCCGTGGCCAATGTGAGCGTTGCCACGTCCAGCCGCCGCAAAGACAAAAACTCGGGCGAGATGATCGAAGACACCCAGTGGCACCGCGTCACGTTTTATGACCGCCTGGCTGAAATTGCTGGTGAATATGTCAAGAAAGGCCGCCCCATCTATGTGGAAGGCCGCCTCAAGTACGGTGTGTACACCGACAAGACCACGGGCGTGGAAAAGAACACGGTCGACATCATTGCCACCGAGCTGCAACTCTTGGGTGGCCGTGAAGGCATGGGCAACCCCGGTGGTGGCGGTGGCGAAGAAGGTGGCTACAGCCGCCCCGCAGCTGCACCGCGCCAGGCGGCACCCGCTGCTGCGCCGCAACGCCAAGCCGCACCGGCCAAGGGTGGCTTTGACGACATGGACGACGACATTCCGTTTTGAAGCCGCGACACAAGAAGCCCCCACGAAAAATCCACGCCCGCAGGCGTGGATTTGGAGGTCCAAGCCCAGCATTCAGCTGGGCTTTTTTCTTGGTGCCCTAAAGGCTCAGTGGGCCACGTCGTCGACGATGCCGTTGCGCAAGATGCCCACGGCATCGACTTCGATTTCCACCACGTCACCGGGCTTCATGAAGACTTGAGGCGTGCGCTTGTTGCCCACGCCACCGGGGGTGCCGGTGACGATCACGTCGCCTGGCTCGAGCGGGATGAAGGTTGAGATGTAGGCGATTTGACGTGGGATGCTGTGGATCATCATGTCGGTGGTGGCGCGTTGCAGCTCTTGGCCGTTCAAGCGCGTGATGAGGGTCATCTTTTGGTCGGGCTTGATCTCGTCGGCTGTGACCATCCAAGGGCCAAAGCCACCGGTGCGCCAGAAGTTTTTGCCGGCGGTCCACTGGGTGGTGCTGACTTGCCAGTCGCGGATCGAGCCATCGTTGTAGCAAGAGTAGCCGGCGATGTGGCTCCAAGAGTCGGCTTCGCTGATGCGGCGACCGCCTTTGCCGATGACCACGGCGATTTCACCTTCGTAGTCGAGGCGGTGCGACTCAGGGGGACGCACGATGTTTTGGCCGTGGCCGATTTGTGACTCGCTCACGCGCAAGAACAGCGCGGGGCTTTCGGTGAGTTCACGTCCGGTTTCGCGCACGTGGTCGGCGTAGTTCAGGCCGACGCAGACAATCTTGTTGGGGTTGGTGATGACAGGCAGCAGGTGCAGGTCGGCGAATTTCAGGTCTGGCTTGTGGCTGGCCAGGGCTTTGGCCGCTTGGTCCAGCATGTTGTGGGCGATCAAGCTTTTCAGGTCAGGGGCTTGGGCGCCCAAGAGGGGGGTGAGGTTGAGCACGTCATCGCCTTGGACGATGCCGTAGCTCGGTGTGTTGTGGTGCAAAAAGCTGATCAATTTCACGGGAAGGGTCCTTTCGGGTCAAAAAATTTTGGGGCTAGGGTACACGGATTGCAATGTCACGGGCGCAACGCATCACCAACGCCGCCACTTTGGCGACATCGATCACGGCCATGCGCTGCACGGTGGTGACCACCGAGATGGCGCCCAGCACGGTGCCATCGGCTTGATGGATGGGCGCGGCCAGGGCCGCCAAGTTGCTTTCGAGTTCGCCGTTGGACAGGTAGTACCCAGCTTTGCGGATGCTGCTGTAGTACTTGCGAAAGGCGGACCACTCGGTGGGCAGGCCGGCCTGGGCAATCTCGTCTGGGTGTTGGTCAAACAGCTTGTGCAAGGCCGTGGGCGTGAAGCAAGACAGGATGGCTTTGGGCGCGCCGCCCAAAAACAAGGGGCGCGGGCGACCTCGGCCGTAACTCAAGTCAGCCGGTACGCTGCCGTATTCGCGGTGGGTGTCGAGCAGTTGTTGGCCATACAAGGCCGAGATGACGCAATCGAACCCTGTGGTCTGGACCAACTCTTTCATGAAGGGCACAGCATGCTGCAGCACCGGGTCGCCCGCACGGATGAAGTGATCGAGCACGATGATGCGTGGCCCCAAGCTGTACTGCGATTCGGCCGAGCGTTGCAGCAAGCCCGACGCCACCAACAGCTTGACATAGCGGTAGGCCGTGGGCACAGACACGTCCAAGGCTTCGGCCACCGCCTCGGCGGACCACACCGGCGTGGTCTCATTGAACAAGTCGAGCACGCCCAACATGCGCGCCAGGCTGGAGAAAGCTTTGTCGGTCAAGAGATGCTTTCTGCCTCGGCGTGTGCGGGCAACACGTCGTGTGTCAGCGCGTCCAGTTCTGCGCTGTTGTGGGCCAGGCCCAGCACATAGCGATCCGGACGCAGCACCACGGCTTGGGCCGGCTGGCTGGCGAGCCAAGTGGCCAGCGCCGGGTCACTGGCGTCGAGGGTGCGTACCTGCCAGCTGGCCCAGGCTTGCCGTGTGGCCTCGGTGACTTCTGCCAGCACCTCGGCACTTGCGATGACGGCAAAGTGGTTGCCCACCACCTCGTCGAGCAACTGTCCATTGGCAAGCCGTGGCTGGGGGAAAGGTTGGCCCACAGGCGCAGGGGCATGGCTGAGGACACCCGCGCCCAAGCGCGGTGCCGGGAAGTGGAAGATTTCGGGTTCACCGCCACCCCGAAATTTGGCATCGCGTGCGCGCGCTTGCTCGGGGTCGGTGGTTTGGATGATGTCGCCCAGGCGCACCGCCAGCTCAATGAACTCGGCCACATGGGGCGCGCGCTCGGACTCGTAGCTGTCGAGCAAGGCCTCGCTGGCGGTGCCGCGCAGCACGGCTTGAAGTTTCCAAGCCAGGTTAGACACATCACGGATGGCTGCGCACATGCCTTGGCCCAAGAAAGGGGGCGTTTGGTGGGCGGCGTCGCCCGCGATCATCAGGCGACCTTGGCGCCAACCCTCGGCGATGATGGCGTGGAAGGTGTAAATCACGGCACGCTCTATATCCGCGTGCTCGGGTTGGATCCAGCGGCTGACCAAGGGCCAGAGGTTCTCGGGTTTGACCAATTCAGCGGTGTCGTCGCCAGGCATGAGCATGATCTCCCAGCGGCGTCGGTTGCCGGTGACGTTGCAGTAGGTCATGGGGCGTTGCGGGTCGCACAGCTGCACCGTGTGGTCAGGCAGTGTGGGTGCGTTGGGTTTGAGCAGGGCGTCAAACACCAGCCAAGGCTGGTGGAGCCCCAAATCGCGGGTGCGGCAGTTGAGCAGTTTGCGCGCCAGTGAG
>CANFJA010000113.1 GCA_947447235.1 Comamonadaceae bacterium | reverse complement strand
TGAATCAGGGCCCACATTTGGCCTTGGCCCATGCGCTAAGCGCCATCCAGGGCTGCCAAATCCTTGCGACCCAAACGGTTTTAGGGTTTCTAGGCCGATACGGTCATCAAACGACACATCCGTTGACCTGGTGGATACCCTTTGTTTTCGGCTTGCCAGCAGGCGACGAGCCGCCATTTCTCTCGCATTATTTTGCATTGAGAAAAATTAACCAAGGGTTTACACCGTTTATTCGGTTGGCCAGCGCTAGACCTGTATGGCGCGATTTGCGCTCGTCAGAATACGGTCAGTCAATGCAGAGATAGTTGTACGGCACAGCGCCCTAGTCAGGGGGCTGGACATACAAGTCTGAGGAGACACAACACATGGCAACACTAGACGTGAATCGTCCCATGACAGCCGAAGAGAAGAAGGTGATCTTTGCCTCTTCCTTGGGAACTGTTTTCGAGTGGTACGACTTTTATTTGTACGGTTCGTTGGCGGCCATCATCGCCAAGCAATTTTTCAGTGGTTTGGACGAAGGCTCGGCTTTCATCTTTGCGCTGTTGGCATTTGCCGCCGGCTTCATTGTTCGTCCTTTTGGCGCCATTTTCTTTGGCCGCTTGGGCGACATGATTGGCCGCAAGTACACCTTCTTGGTGACCATCCTGATCATGGGCTTGTCCACCTTCATCGTGGGCATCTTGCCGAACTACGCCAGCATTGGTGTGGCGGCACCTGTCATCTTGATCTGCTTGCGCTTGCTGCAAGGTTTGGCTCTGGGTGGCGAGTACGGTGGCGCTGCCACGTACGTGGCCGAGCACGCACCGCACGACAAGCGCGGCGCTTACACCTCGTGGATTCAAACCACAGCAACGCTGGGCTTGTTTTTGTCGTTGATGGTGATCTTGGGCACTCGCACTTTATTGGGCGAAGCCGACTTCGCCGATTGGGGCTGGCGTGTGCCGTTCATTGTGTCGATCGCTTTGTTGGCCGTGTCGGTCTACATCCGTTTGTCGATGAACGAATCGCCTGCATTTGCCAAGATGAAAGCCGAAGGCAAAACATCGAAGGCGCCTTTGTCTGAATCGTTTGGCCAGTGGAAAAACCTCAAGATCGTGATCTTGGCGCTGATTGGCTTGACTGCGGGTCAGGCTGTGGTGTGGTACTCGGGCCAGTTCTATGCCTTGTTCTTCTTGACCCAAGCGCTCAAGGTCAATGGCGCCGACGCCAACATCTTTGTCGCTGTGTCTTTGTTGATTGGCACGCCGTTCTTCATCGTCTTTGGCTCGCTATCCGACAAGATTGGTCGCAAGCCCATCATCATGTTGGGTTGCTTGTTGGCCGTGCTGACTTACTTCCCTGTGTTTGAGGCCCTGACCAAAGCGGCCAACCCTGCTTTGTACGAAGCGCAGCAAAAGAGCCAAGTGGTGGTGACGGCTGATCCAGCGGAGTGCTCGTTCCAGTTCAACCCTACAGGTACCGTGAAGTTCACCAGTTCTTGTGACATCGCCAAACAAAAATTGGCTGCAAGTTCGGTGAGCTATTCGAACGTGGCCGCACCGGCTGGCACAAAAGCCACCATCAAGGTGGGTGAGACCGAAATCAAAACTGCTGTGACGGAAGAAGACATTGCCGCTGCCAAAGAAGCTGCCGAGAAGAAAGTGGCTGACTTGAAGGCTGCAACGCCTGTGGACGAGAAAGCTGTGGCTGCCGCAGAAGCTTCGGCCAAGACCTTGTCGGATCCTAAGAAAAACAAAGACGCTGTGCTCTCTGGCAACCTGAGCGCTGCGCTCAAGGCCGCTGGCTATCCTGCCAAGGCTGATCCCGCACGTGTGGACAGCGTCAAAGTGATCTTGATCCTGACCTACTTGGTGATTTTGGTGACCATGGTCTATGGCCCCATTGCTGCCATGTTGGTGGAGATGTTCCCCACCCGCATTCGCTACACCTCGATGTCTTTGCCCTATCACATTGGCAATGGCTGGTTCGGCGGTTTGCTGCCCACCACGGCGTTTGCCATCGTGGCGCAGACTGGCAATATGTACAACGGCTTGTGGTATCCGATCATCGTGGCTGGTATGACGTTTGTCATCGGCATGCTGTTCATCAAGGAAACCAAAGACGTGGACATTTACGAACACGATTGATCCTTGTAAGCGAACTGGGGTGAGCCAGTTGCTACATTCAAGCCCTCCCCCGTGGAGGGCTTTTTACTGATTTCGGAGATTGACTATGTTGAAAATTTTCATTGGCTTCATCATCTTTGCTGCGTTGGCCCTATTTGTCATCATGAAGGGCGGTAACAGCCTGGACATGGGTGGCGAAAAGCATGGCGACGAAGCCATGCATGCGCCCGCTGAGGCTGCTTCAAGCCCCGCAGCAGCGCCTGCCTCGGAGGCCTCCGCCGCCAAGTGAGTCCTTGTACTTGAGTTTTCTAACGCCGCAGCGTACTGCGGCGTTGTGCTTTGTGGGGTGGGCAACAATGGCCCAACGCACCATGGGGTGAGGGGGCGCTGCCTAGAATGTCGGCCACACTTCAAAGAGCCCCGCCATGTCCTCCGGCACCATTCGCATTCGTGGCGCACGCCAACACAACCTCAAAAACCTTGACCTCGACATTCGCACGGGCGAGATGACGGTGGTCACCGGCCCCAGCGGGTCGGGCAAGTCAAGCCTGGTGTTTGACACGCTCTACGCCGAAGGCCAGCGTCGCTACGTGGAAACTTTCAGTGCCTACGCGCGGCAGTTCTTGGACCGCATGGACCGCCCGGCCGTTGATAAGGTGGATGGTGTGCCACCCGCGATTGCGATTGACCAAAGCAACCCAGTGCGCAGCTCGCGCTCTACCGTGGGCACCATGACCGAGTTGAACGACCACCTGAAGTTGTTCTTGGCCCGTGCCGGTCAGTTGTTTGACCGCCAAACCGCGCAGCCTGTTCAGCATGACACGCCACAAACCATTTACGCCGAACTGCAGCGCCGCTGCGCGGCCTTGCCACAAGACCCGCGTTTGGTCTTGACTTTTCCGGTCGAGTTGCCCGCCAACACCACCGCTGACGAGGTGACGCAGTGGCTCAGCGCCAGTGGCTTCACCCGGGTTCATGCCGAGCGCGAGGTGGCCACGCCCACCGGCCCGCGTAAGCTGCTCGACGTGGTGGCCGACCGCTTCCGACTGGGCAACACCGAGCAGGCCCGCGTGGTCGAGGCGATTGAGCTGGCCATCAAGCGCGGCAGCGGACGACTCAATGTGTATTGCGAGAAATTGGGGTCAGAGAAATTGGGGTCAGACACCGATTTTGCGCAGCAAAACTCGGGCTCTGACCCCAATTTCTCGGGCTCTGCCCCCAATTTATCTACAGAGCCCCGCTTTGATGTGTGGCGCTTCTCCACCGGCTTGCACTGCCCCGACAGCGACCTGCGCTACAGCGACCCGATGCCGTCCATGTTCTCGTTCAACTCAGCCGTGGGCGCGTGTGAAACCTGCCGTGGCTTTGGCCGTGTGATTGGGGTGGACTTTGGGTTGGTCATTCCCAACGAGAAGCTCACCTTGCGCTCTGGCGCCATCAAGACCATTCAGACGCCGGCTTGGAAAGAATGCCAAGACGACCTGATGCGCCACGCCGAAGCCGAAGGCATTCCGCGTGACACGCCATGGTCCAAGTTGAGCCAGGCGCAAAAAGATTGGGTCATCCAAGGCTCGCCGCTGTGGAAGGGCAAGTGGAACCACCAGTGGTACGGCATCAAGCGTTTCTTTGAATACCTGGAGAGCAAGTCGTACAAGATGCACATCCGTGTGCTGCTCTCCAAATACCGCAGCTACACCCCATGCGGCGTGTGCGGTGGCGCGCGCCTGAAAACCGACAGCCTGTTGTGGCGCATTGGCAGCAAAGACAACGCCGATGCGGTGATCCTGCCCGAAAAGCGCTTCATGCCCCAGGGCGTGACGTGGACCCGTGCGCAACTCGAAGCCATGCCTGGCTTGTGTCTGCATGACCTGATGTTGATGCCCATCGACAAACTGCATCAATTTTTCAAAGCGCTGCAGGTGGATTTGACAGACGTGAATGCGCAAGCCCTGCACTTGCTGATGGAAGAAATTAGAACCCGTTTGAAATACCTCAGCGAGGTGGGCATTGGCTACCTCACCCTCGACCGGCAAAGCCGCACCTTGAGTGGCGGTGAGGTGCAGCGCATCAACTTGACCACGGCCCTGGGAACCTCCTTGGTCAACACCTTGTTTGTGTTGGATGAGCCCAGCATTGGCTTACACCCGCGCGACATGCACCGCATCAACCTGGCCATGATGCGCTTGCGCGATGCGGGCAACACCTTGGTGGTGGTGGAGCACGACCCGGCGGTGATGCTGTGCGCCGACCGCATTGTGGACATGGGCCCCGGCCCCGGTGTGCGCGGCGGCAGCATTGTGTTTGACGGCACGCCCGAAGCCTTGAAGTCGGCTGACACCCTCACCGGCGCCTACTTGGGGGCGCGCAAAACCATTGGTTTGGGCCTCAAGCGCTTGGTCACCGACAACACACCGCGTTTGATTTTGGAAGGCGCACGCGAGCACAACCTGCAAAACCTGTTCATCGAGTTCCCGCTGCAACGCCTGGTCTGTGTCACCGGCGTCAGCGGCTCGGGCAAATCGACCCTGATTCAAGACGTTCTCACGCCAGCCTTGATGCGCCACTTTGGCCGCGCCACCGACACCCCAGGCGCACACGACCGCTTGCTGGGCGCCGACCACCTGAGTGATGTGGTGTTTGTGGACCAGTCGCCGATTGGCAAAACCGCACGCTCCAACCCCGCCAGCTACGTGGGTGCGTGGGACGCGGTGCGTGAGTTGTTTGCAGTGCTGCCTATGTCCAAACAGCGCGGCTACACCGCGTCGAAGTTCAGCTTCAACAGCGGCGACGGCCGCTGCGCCACCTGCGGTGGCTCGGGCTTTGAGCATGTGGAAATGCAGTTCTTGAGCGATGTGTATTTGCGCTGCCAAGATTGCAACGGCAAACGTTACCGACCCGAAATTCTAGAAATCACCCTCGAGCGCAACAAGCTGGGTGGCGCGGGTGCAGGGCTGATGCAGCGACATTCTGAGCGAAGCGAAGAGGCGCAAAACAGCTCTGTGCCTGCGTCAACCAGCGTCTCTCTGAACGTGGCCGATGTGTTGGATCTCACCGTCGGCGAAGCCCTAGAGCTGTTTGCCAACGACCGTGACGTCGTGCGCGCCCTGCAACCCATCGTCGATGTGGGTTTGGACTACGTCAAACTCGGCCAACCCGTGCCCACCCTCAGCGGCGGCGAAGCCCAGCGCCTCAAGCTGGCCGGCTTCTTGGCCGAGGCTGCCAAAAGCAAAACCGCAAGTCGCCAAGCCACCGCCAAAAAAGGCGTGCTGTTTTTGTTTGACGAACCCACCACCGGCCTGCACTTTGACGACATCGCCAAACTGATGCGCGCCATGCGCCGCTTGTTGGAAGACGGCAACTCGCTGATCGTGATCGAGCACAACCTCGACGTGATCCGTGCCAGTGACTGGCTGATTGACTTGGGGCCCGAAGGCGGCGAGGCTGGTGGCTTGTTGGTGGCCGAGGGCACGCCCGAGGACGTGCGTTTGCATCCCACCTCCCACACCGGCAAGGCCTTGCGTGACTATGCCGAATCGATGGGCGTGGTGTACGAGGTGGCCAAGCCCTCTGCTGGCTGGCTCGCCGCCGAAGGCGTGCTTCGGTTCGCTGCTGCCGCAGCAGCCGGCATGCCGGGCGCCTCCTACGCACGCTCAACATCGTTGCCTGGCACACCGACTGCTTCGGCAGCGGGGGTGGGCGGATCTTCTTCTGATGACGGCGTCATTCAAATCATCAACGCCAAAGAGCACAACCTCAAGAGCTTGAGCGTCAACATCCCGCGCGGCAAGTTCAACGTCATCACCGGCGTGTCGGGCTCGGGCAAGTCCACGCTGGCGTTTGACATTTTGTTCAATGAAGGTCAGCG
>CANFJA010000112.1 GCA_947447235.1 Comamonadaceae bacterium | reverse complement strand
GCAACAAGGCAGCGACCGCATCGTGGTGCAGCTGCCCGGCGTGCAAGACACGGCCAAGGCCAAAGACATTTTGGGCCGTACCGCGACGCTGGAAATTCGCATGGTCGATGAAAGCGCCGAAGCCCGCGCCGCCGAGCTGAGCAACGCCCCCGTGCCTTTTGGCACCGAGCGTTTCTTGGACCGCAACGGCCAAGCGGTGATCGTCAAAAAACAAGTCATCTTGACCGGTGAGAACTTGACCGACGCCCAGCCCGGCTTTGACAGCCAGAGCCAAGAAGCAGCGGTGCACTTGACCTTGGACGCCAAGGGCGCACGCATTTTCAAAGACGTGACCCGCGAGAGCGTGGGCAAACGCATGGCCATTTTGCTGTTTGAAAAAGGCAAGGGCGAGGTGGTCACGGCCCCGGTCATTCGCAGCGAAATTGGCGGTGGCCGAGTGCAGATCTCGGGCCGCATGAGCACGGTCGAAGCCAACGACACCGCCCTGCTGTTGCGCGCTGGCTCGCTGGCTGCGCCGATGGAAATCATCGAAGAGCGCACCATTGGTCCGAGCCTGGGTGCAGAAAACATTGCCAAAGGCTTTGATTCTGTGACGTGGGGCTTTGTGGCTGTGACCGCGTTCATGTGTGTCTATTACATGCTGTTTGGTGTGTTCTCCAGCGTGGCCTTGGCGGTGAACCTGCTGCTGTTGGTGGCCGTGCTGTCGATGCTGCAAGCCACCCTGACCTTGCCGGGCATGGCCGCCATGGCCTTGGTGCTGGGCATGGCGATCGACGCCAACGTGCTGATCAACGAGCGCGTGCGCGAAGAGCTGCGCAACGGTGCGGCGCCGCAGTCGGCCATTCTGGCGGGCTACGACCGCGCCTGGGCCACCATCTTGGACTCCAACGTCACCACCTTGATCGCCGGTCTGGCCTTGTTGGCCTTTGGCTCGGGTCCGGTGCGAGGTTTTGCCGTGGTGCACTGCTTGGGCATTTTGACCAGCATGTTCTCGGCGGTGTTTTTCTCGCGTGGCTTGGTCAACCTCTGGTATGGCCGCCAAAAGAAATTGCAAAGTGTGTCCATCGGCACCGTGTGGCGCGCATAAAAAGGACAGCACGTGGAATTTTTCAAGATTCGCCAAGACATCCCGTTCATGAAGAACGCCATTGCGTTCAACGCGATCTCGTTCCTCACCTTCCTGGCAGCGGTGTTCTTTTTGTTCAGCCGTGGCTTGCACCTGTCGGTCGAGTTCACCGGCGGCACGCTGATGGAGGTGAGCTACAGCCAAGCCGCAGACCTCAATGTGGTGCGCGACCAAATTGCCAAGCTCGGCTTGAACGACGTGCAAGTGCAAAACTTTGGCACCGCCCGCGATGTGATGATTCGCATGCCCGCGGTCAAGGGACAAAGCTCAGCCCAGCAAAGCGAGCTGGTGCTCACGGCTTTGAAGGCGACGGACGCCAACATTCAGTTGCGTCGCACCGAGTTTGTCGGTCCCCAAGTGGGCGACGAGTTGGCCATTGACGGCTTGAAGGCGCTGGCCTTTGTGGTGGTGGGCATCATGGTGTACTTGGCCATGCGCTTCGAGTGGAAGTTTGCGGTGGCCGCCATCGTGGCCAACTTGCACGACGTGGTCATCATCTTGGGCTTCTTCGCTTTTTTCCAGTGGGAGTTTTCTCTCCCTGTGCTGGCGGCGGTGTTGGCGGTGTTGGGCTATTCGGTCAACGAGTCGGTGGTGATTTTTGACCGCATCCGCGAGAACTTTCGCCGCTTTCGCAAGATGAACACGGTCGAGATCATCGACAACGCCATCACCTCCACCATCAGCCGCACCATCATCACCCACGGCTGTACCCAGCTGATGGTGTTGTCGATGCTGTTGTTTGGTGGCGCCACGCTGCACTACTTTGCGCTGGCGCTGACCATTGGCATTTTGTTTGGCATTTACTCGTCGGTGTTTGTGGCCGCCGCCATTGCCATGTGGCTGGGCATTCGCCGTGAAGACTTGATCAAGCCCACCGGCCCCAAAACACCGGGTGACCCGGACGACGAAAACGCGGGGGCGGTGGTTTAAACCGCTGGCGGCTTCGTTCAGTGCGCCACGCGGTCGTGGTCGTCGCACAGCTCATCGAGCACCAAGGCGTCGGGCTCTAGCCCGACGCTCCAGTAGACCATCAGCACGATGATTTTCAGGTCATCCAAAGACACCGGTTGACCGGGTACCGCCATGGCGCGGTCGAGCACGATCTCGCGCATGTGGGCCGAGAGCACACCGGCGGACTCAAGGAAGTTGACAAAGCCCAAGCACTCGGCGCCCAAGTGGTCTTGCTCGGCGACAGAGTAGATGCGCAGGCTGTGGGCAGATTCGGCATGGGCTTCGGGGGCGCTTTGGCTGATGTCGATCAGCTCGGTGCTGTGCGACGCGAGGTTCAGCCCGGCCAGCCATTGCAGGGCTTGTTGGATGTCGTCTGACTCAAACCCAACGGCGCTCAGTTTGCGGCCCAGTTGTTGCAACTCAGGACACGCATCGCCTCGCCAGTAGTTTTCATAGACGAATACGAGCACTTCAAACATGGCTTCAATATACATGGTTTTGGTGGCTTGGCCGTGGCGCAGGCCTGCGTGTTTATCCCGGCGTTTTCAATCGCCCTTCATGCGCTGAAACAAGCCGCCGGGCAAGCGGGCCACCTGGCCATTGAGCTCCAGCGTCAGCAGCAGCGCTTGCAGTTGTGCGGTGTCTAGGCCGCTGCGTGCTTGCAGGGCATCCAAGCTGACGGGTGCGTAGCCCAGGTGAGCCAACAAGGCGCTGTCGGCTTGGTTGGTCTGCAGGCTGTTGCTGTTGGCGTCACCGAGGGCTGACGCCAACCACAGGCTTTGCTGGGGTGCCATCAGGTGCAACTCTTCGAGCACGTCTTGCGCTGTTTCTACCAACTTGGCGCCTTGGCGAATCAAGGCATGGCAGCCATGCGATTGGGGCGAGTGGATCGAGCCCGGAATGGCCAACACCTCGCGCCCCAAGTCCAGCGCCAAACGCGCGGTGATGAGCGAGCCCGATTGCAAGGCCGCCTCCACCACCAAGGTGCCCAAGCCCAGTGCCGCAATCAGGCGGTTGCGTTTGGGGAAGTTGGCCGCCAAGGGCGGTGTGCCCAGCGGGTACTCGCTGATCAGTAGACCTTGTTGGACCATGTCAGCGACCAAGGCTTGGTGTTGGCGCGGATAGACACGGTCGAGACCGGTGCCCACCACCGCCACGGTGCACCATGGCTGGGCGTGTGTTGAGAGAGCGTCACAAGCCCTGTGCTGCGCACCGCGCAATGCGCCCCGATGCGCGGCCCCGTCGACACCCAAGGCCAAACCAGACACCACACTCAGGCCGGCTGCGCTCAAGGCCTCGCCAAATTGTTCGGCCGTCTGCGCGCCTTGTGGGGTGGGGTTGCGGCTGCCCACCACCGCCACGGCATTACCCAGCGTGCCCTCAAGCTGGCCTTGCGCATACAGCATCAGGGGCGGGTCGGCCAATTGCAGCAGGGCCTCGGGGTAATGGCGGTCACCCAGCGTCCACACCGCATGGCCTGCGTGCGCAGTGGCGTGGGACAACCAGTGTTCGGTGCGCACGCACTGCACCGCCAACTCGGGTGGCGCTTGGCGCAGGGCCTGCGCTTGCTGGGGTGTGACCACCTGCAACAAGGCGGCTTCGGTTTGGGCAAAGATGGCTTGTGGGCTGCCAAAGCAGGCCAGCAGGCGCCGTGCCGCGTCGTTGCCTACGCCATCGGTCAGGCTCAAACGCAGCCAAGCGCGCAGATCGTGGGGTGCCATGGGTGTCTCCTATGTGATGCCAACCATTCTCTGAACACGCCACCTGCGGGTGCGCGCTTGTGGGTAGGAATTTTCAAAACCGGGGACAATATCCGCATGGCAAAACTCGACATCCTTCGATTCCCCGATCCCAAACTCCACACCGTGGCCAAGCCTGTGCAAGCGGTGGATGCCCGCATCCGCACACTGATTGCCGACATGCTCGAGACCATGTACGACGCCAATGGCATTGGCCTGGCCGCTACCCAAGTGAACGTGCACGAGCGCTTGGTGGTGATGGACGTCTCGGAAGACCGCAACGCGCCCATGGTGCTCATCAACCCTCGCATCACCTGGGCCAGCGACGAACGCGTCAAAGGCGAAGAAGGCTGCCTGTCTGTGCCCGGCATTTACGACGGCGTCGAGCGCTCCACCGCGGTGAAGGTGGTGGCCCAAGACGGCGAAGGCCAAGAGCGAGAAATTTCGGCCGAAGGTTTGATGGCGGTGTGTATCCAGCACGAGATGGACCATTTGATGGGCAAGGTGTTTGTGGAATACCTCTCGCCCTTGAAGCGCAACCGCATCAAAACCAAGTTGCTCAAAGCGCAGCGCGACGGCGAATAAAGGCGTGTCGATGCGGGTTATTTTTGCGGGCACGCCCGAATTTGCGGCAGTGGCCTTGGCCCGCATCCAGGCGGCGGGTCACACGGTGCCTTTGGTGTTGACCCAGCCCGATCGGCCTGCGGGTCGTGGCATGAAGCTGCAAGCCTCGGCGGTCAAGCAACTGGCCTTGCAGCACGGCATGCCTGTGGCGCAGCCACGCAGTTTGCGCCTGGATGGCAAATTCCCCGACGATGCAGCAGCCACCCAACAAGCGATTCACGACGCACACGCCGATGTGATGGTGGTCGCTGCGTATGGCTTGATCTTGCCGCAGTGGGTGTTGGATGCGCCCCGTCTGGGTTGCCTCAACATCCATGCCTCCCTGCTGCCGCGCTGGCGTGGCGCAGCGCCGATTCACCGGGCCATTGAAGCGGGTGACGCGCAGACGGGGGTGACCCTCATGCAAATGGACGCCGGCTTGGACACGGGCGCGATGTTGCTCACCAACACCCTGCCGATTGCACCCGACGACACCACGGCCAGCTTGCACGACCGCTTGGCTGAGATGGGCGGCGAATTGATGCTTCAAGCCTTGGTGCAAGCCCAAGCGGGCCAGCTTCAACCCGTGGCGCAAGCCGAGGCGGGCGTGACCTATGCCCACAAGATCGATAAGGCAGAAGCTGCGGTGGATTGGACGCACACCGCAGCGGTGATCGCACGGCGCGTGCGTGCTTTCAATCCTTTTCCTGGCGCCACCGCGCAGTGCGCGGGCGAGGCGATCAAGCTCTGGCAGGCTCATGTGCAAGTCCGTGCACACGCGGCCAAGCCCGGTACCGTGCTCAGCGCCGATGAACAAGGCGTGTGCGTGGCGTGTGGCCAAGATGTGCTGTGCGTGACGCAGTTGCAGCGTGCGGGTGGCAAGCGCTTGGCAGCGGCAGATTTTTTACGGGGCTTTGCGCTCAAGCCCGGTCAATGTTTGGATGCGGTGGTGCACTGATGTTTTGGCGTAAAAACGTGCGAGAGCACCCGGAGTTCAAGATCGGCATGGCCGACTTTGGGCCGCAGGCCTTGGGCATCGTGGCTTGGGGCTTGATGATCGGGGTGGCCATGGTCAACTCCGGCATGGGCACCCTGCCTGCGGTGCTCATGGCCTTGTTGGTGTTTGCCGGCAGTTCGCAGCTGGCGGCCATTCCGCTCATCGTTGCCGGTGCGCCGGTGTGGGTGATTTTGGCCACCGCTTTTTGCGTCAACCTGCGCTTTGTGGTGTTCAGCTTGCACATGCGCCCGTTCTTGATCCACTTGCCGCGTTGGACCCGCTTGGCGGTGGGCTACTTCATCACCGACAACGGCTATGTGCTGTTCACCAAGCGTTTCCATGTACCTGGACGCACAGAGGAAGAACGCTTGGCCCATGTGGCGTATCTGGCCGGTGCCAACTCTTTGAATTGGGCCAGCTGGATGCTCTCCAGCTTGGTGGGCATTGCCTTGGCGCACAGCATTCCGCCCGCCTGGGGCTTGGGCTTTGCGGGCATTTTGTGTTTGCTGGGCGTTCTGTGTTCGTTGGCGAGTTCGCGACTGCGCATCTTTGCCGCGGTGGTGGCGGG
>CANFJA010000111.1 GCA_947447235.1 Comamonadaceae bacterium | reverse complement strand
TGTGTTTGTAGCGGTTGCCGCTTATGCCACGGCGCATGCGTGGCTAGACCCGCGCTTTGCCTTGGACGGAGGGTTTGCCATCCGTGCCTTGATCACCAACTTGGTGGTACCGCTGACTTTGATTTTGGCCCCCTTGTTGTATGACAACCTGTACAACCGAGGCTTGCTGACCAGCAAAGAGCGCACCCATGCGCTGGAGTTGAAAAAACAAGAGTTGCTGCGTGCCTCCGAAATTCGAGAACACTTCATCGCCAACGTCAGCCATGAGCTGCGTACCCCCATGAATGCCATTTTGGGATTCAACGCCATGTTGCTGTCGCGGGTGCAAGACCGCCCCGAAGCGCTGCGCATTTTGAACCACACGCGCCAGTCGGCCGACCACTTGCTCACCGTCATCAACGATGTGCTGGACCACTCGCAACTGCAAGCCGGGCAGCTCAGTGTCCACGCAGAAACCTTTGCGCTGCGAGACACCGTCCACAGTGCTTTTGGTTTGTTTCAGCTGCGGGTGCAAAGCATGCGCATTGACTACCGCTGCACCATCGACGCCGATGTGCCGGTGTGGGTGAAAACAGACCGGCATCGTTTGATGCAGGTGCTGGTCAACTTGCTGGGCAATGCCATCAAATTCACCCACCAAGGCCATGTGCACTTGCGCGTGCGTGCGCATGACAATGGCGTGCGGTTTTTGGTGGAAGACACCGGCATAGGCATTGCAAAAGAACAGCGCGCACACATCTTTGAACGCTTTTCGCAGGCCAATGCCAGCATCCAAAACCGCTACGGTGGCAACGGCTTGGGGCTGTCCATCTCGCAGCAACTGGTCAGCTTGTTGGGCGGCGAAATCGGCTTTGACAGCGAGCCCGGGGCAGGCGCAGTGTTTTGGTTTGATGTGCCCCTGCGTGAGGTGCCTGCGCCTGGTGCGGGGCCAGTGACGGCGGGCGTCGTGCACGCCAGCGCGGACCGCGCCTTGCGAATTTTGGTGGTGGACGATCACCCCATGAATCGTTTGTTGATCCGACACATCTTGCGCAATGCATGGCCAAACAGCGTGTTGGTGGAGGCAGACAACGGCCTCAAAGCCTTGCAAGCGCTCAAAACCCAAGCCTTTGATGTGGTGTTGATGGACATGGTGATGCCTGAGATGGACGGCATCGAAGCCACCCGTAGCTTGCGCATGGCCATGCCCGCGCCCGTGTGCAACACCCCCGTGTTGGGCTTGACCGCCAATGTCAACCCGCAGGACTTGGTGCGTTTTGAAGCTGCGGGCGTCAACACCGTGCTGCTCAAGCCCTTTGACCAAGAACAACTGTGTCAACAGGTAGAAAACTTGGTCCGCCTCAACACTGCGGCGAAAGACGCGCCGCAGTCAGGTCAGGCTGTGCGCGTCACAGGCTGAAAATCTTGCCCGGGTTCATGATGTTGTGCGGGTCCAAGGCACGCTTGATGGTGCGCATCATGTCCACCGCACCGGTGCCGGTCTCGCTCAGCAAGAAGTCCATTTTGTGCAAACCAATGCCGTGTTCACCGGTGCAGGTGCCCTCCAATGCCAAGGCGCGTTGCACCAGTTGGTGGTTGAGTTGTTCGGCGGTTTCACGCTCAGCAGGGATGTTGGGGTCGATCAAATAGCCAAAGTGGAAGTTGCCATCGCCCACGTGGCCGACCAAGAAATACGGCAGGCCCGAGGCATCGGCTTCGGCCACCGAATCCAGCAAGCAGTCGGCCAGTCGGCTGATGGGCACACAGGTGTCGGTGCTGATGGCACGGCAACCGGCGCGGCTTTGAATGGCGGCGAAATACGCGTTGTGCCTTGCCGTCCACAAGCGCGTGCGCTCTTCGGGCGTGGTGGCCCATTCAAATGATTGGCCGCCGTGCTCAGACGCAATTTCTTGCACGGTTTCAGCTTGTTCTTTCACGCCGTTGGGTGAGCCGTGAAACTCCATCAACAGCATGGGTGACTCGTTGAGCCCCAGCTTGGCATAGGCGTTGACCATGCGCACGGTGTTGCTGTCGATCAGCTCCACGCGGGCAATGGGCACGCCCATCTGGATGATGGTGATCGTGGTCTGCACCGCCGCTTCGATGCTGGGGAAAGAACACACCGCGGCAGACACGGCCTCGGGCAGCGGATACAGCCGCAGCGTGACCTCGGTGATGACCCCCAGCGTGCCTTCGCTGCCCACCATCAAGCGGGTCAGGTCGTAGCCTGCACTTGACTTCTTGGCACGGGTGCCGGTGCGAATCACTTCGCCACTGGCGGTGACCACTTCCAGGGCCAACACGTTCTCGCGCATGGTGCCGTAGCGCACGGCGTTGGTCCCGCTGGCGCGGGTGGCGCTCATGCCGCCGATGGTGGCGTCGGCCCCGGGGTCGATCGGAAAGAACAAGCCGGTGCTTTTGATCTCTTCGTTGAGCTGCTTGCGCGTCACACCGGGCTGCACCGTCACCGTCAAATCTTCGGCGTTGATGCTCAGCACGCGGTTCATGCGTCCCACGTCCAGGCTGATGCCGCCTTGTACCGCCAGCAAATGCCCTTCCAGTGACGAGCCTACGCCAAATGGGATGACCGGAACCTTGAACTGCGCAGCCAAGGCCACGGCATCGGCCACATCGCGGGTACTTTCGGCAAACACCACGGCGGCAGGCGGAGGCACCGTGGTGAAGGCCGACTCGTCACGTCCATGTTGTTCGCGCACGATCTGCGCGGTCGAACAGTTGGCGCCAAAGCGTTGGGCCAGGGCGTCGAGCAGCGCTTGGGGCACCTCGCGTTGCGACACCGTGGGGGCAAGATGGGCGTGGGATGTGGGGGCGTTCATGGGGCAGTCTCCGTGGTTGCCAAAGATTTTAAGGACAAGCCCTGCAGCCCGGGCGCAGCATGTGCGACAGGCACAATAAGCCTCAGACGAGACGAGGAACACACACCATGAGTAACCGACTGACGCAAATCGCCACCCGCACCGGAGACGCAGGCACCACGGGCTTGGGCAACAACCAACGCGTGTCCAAAAACAGCCTGCGCGTGCATGCCATGGGCGAGGTGGACGAACTCAACTCGCACATTGGCGTGTTGTTGTGCGAAGACATGGGTGCCGATGTGCGCGAGGTGTTGGTGGAAATCCAGCACCAGTTGTTCAATTTGGGCGGCGAGCTGTCCATACCGGGCTTTGAGCTGCTCAAGGCCGAAGCCGTGTTGGCCCTGGACGACGCGCTCGAGACCTACAACGAACAGCTGCCGCGCTTGCAAGAATTTATTTTGCCGGCGGGCAACCGCGCGGCCGCTCTGGCCCATGTCTGCCGCACCGTGGCGCGTCGCGCCGAGCGTGCGGTGGTGGCCTTGGGCAACGAAGAGGCGATTCAAGAAACGCCGCGTCAATACCTCAACCGCTTGAGCGATTTGATGTTTGTCTTGGCCCGCGTCCTCAACCGCCTCAACGGCGGCGACGATGTGTACTGGAAAAGCGAACGCATGCAACGCGACGCGGCCGCATGAGCCTTGGCCTTCGTCAGGTTGATGACGAGGCCATCAGCGCATCGTCAAAAATCGCCACGGCGCGTGTCCACCCCGCAGAAGCGCCACGAATCTTGTGTGGAAAGCAGCTGATGTAAAACCCTGTGGGTGGCAAGGCTTCGAGGTTGTGCATTTTTTCGATGTGGCAGTAGCCAATGTCACGACCTGCTTTGTGGCCTTCCCAAATCAGTGAGGCGTCCTGCGTTTCGCCATACTTTTTCGCGGTGTGCACAAAGGGCGCGTCCCAGCTCCAAGCGTCGGTGCCGGTCAATCGAATGCCGCGCTCCAGCAAGTACATGGTCGCCTCATAACCCATGCCGCATCCACTGGCCACAAAGTCGTTGTGGCCATAGCGTGACCCGGCACGGGTGTTGATGACCACAATCTCCAGCGGACTCAGGGTGTGGCCAATGCGCGCTAACTCGGCTTCGACGTCTGCGGCGGTCACCACATAGCCGTCGGGCAGGTGGCGAAAGTCCAGCTTCACGCCGGGTTGAAAGCACCACTCCAGCGGCACATCGTGAATCGCGATGGCCGGCTTTTTGCTGCCCAACGCGTTGTCCATGGTGGAGTGAAAGTGGTAAGGCGCATCCAGGTGGGTGCCGTTGTGGGTGGACAGCTGCACAAACTCCACGGCCCAGCCTTCGCCGTCGGGTAAATCCTCTTTTTTCAGTCCTGGAAAGAACGGTTCAATCTGCGCGTAGGTGTTTTCGTGCGTGAAGTACTCGATCTTGGGCGCGAACGCAGGCGGGTCACTGACCACATCGTTCTCTAAAAAAATAGACAAATCCACAAAGCGTCGCGCCATCGCCGTCTCCTGACATAGTTCTGTGCGCAGAGCTTAACTTGGTGTTCTCTCGGGGGCTAGGGCGTGCTGTCGCCTGTTAATCTTGGCGCATGACCACGCCTGCGTACATTCCCCAAATTCGCCTCTACCAAGACTGGCTCAGCCAGCACAAAGGCCTGAGCTTTGACAGCTACGACGCCCTGTGGCGCTGGTCCACCACCGACTTGGATGCGTTTTGGCAAAGCATCTGGGACTACTTTGATTTGCGCTCGCCCACACCGCACCAAGCCGCCTTGGTGAAAAACGCCATGCCGGGCGCTGAGTGGTTCACCGGCGCGCACCTGAACTACGCGCAACAGGTGTTTCGCCATGTTGAGGCGGCGCATGCCGCAGGCTTGGTGGCCCTGGTCAGCCGCAACGAACAAGGCCTGCACCAAGAGCTGTCATGGCCCGAACTCCAACGCCAAGCCGCCTCGCTGGCGCTGCACCTCAAAGCCCAGGGCCTGCAACCCGGCGACCGTGTGGCCGCCTACTTGCCCAACATCCCGCAAGCCATGGTGGCGTTCTTGGCCACCGTCAGTTTGGGGGGCGTGTGGAGCATTTGCGCACCCGACATGGGGACGAACGCCGTGCTCGACCGCTTTGCGCAAATCGAGCCCAAAATTTTGATCGCCTGCGACGGCGTGCGCTATGGCGGTCGCGAGCACGACCGCATGCAGGTGGTCTCCGAGATGCGCGCCCAACTGCCCACCGTGCAACACCTGATCTTGCTGCGCAACCTCAACGCCGAGGCCCACTTGCCTGACAGCACCGACTACGACAGCACCATCACCCGCGACGACGCGGCCACGGCGCAGTTCCAGCCGCTGTCACTGCCCTTTGACCACCCACTGTGGATTGTCTATTCGAGCGGCACCACAGGCTTGCCCAAGCCCATCGTGCATGGCCACGGTGGCAGCACCATCGTGGCCTTGGCCTTGAAGGTCTTGCACAACGATGTGGGCTGCAGCTACCACCCCAACAGCTGGGGCGAGCGCTACCACTGGTACAGCTCGACGGGCTGGGTGATGTGGAACGCGCAGATGAGTGGTTTGCTCAATGGCACCACCTGCGTCATCTTTGATGGCAACCCCGGCGGCACCGACAAAGACCAACCCGACTGGGGCACGCTGTGGCGCTTTGCGGCAGACACCGGTGCCACTTTTTTTGGTGCCGGTGCGGCCTTCTTTGCCAACTGCCTGAAATCAGGTTTGGACCTGTCGCAGTGGCCGGCCTTGGCGCGTGTGCGCGCTTTAGGCACCACCGGTTCGCCCTTGAGCGAAGACGCGCAGCGTTGGGGCACCGAACAGTTCCGCACCCTGCGTGCCATGGCGGCCCGCTCAGGCATGGCGGGCGCGCAAGCCCCAGACCAAGACGTGTGGTGGTGCAACATCTCGGGCGGTACCGACTTTGCGGGCGCCTTCATCGGGGGCAACCGTGAGTTGCCGCTCATCCCCGGCCAAATGCAATGCCGCTTGCTCGGGTGTGCGGTGGCGTCTTGGAACGAGCAAGGCCAACCCGTGGTCGATGCGGTGGGCGAATTGGTTTGCACCCAACCCATGCCGTCCATGCCGCTGTATTTTTGGAACGACGCGGGCCATGTGCGTTACCTCGCCAGCTACTTTGACATGTACCCGGCCGGGCACGGGCGT
>CANFJA010000110.1 GCA_947447235.1 Comamonadaceae bacterium | reverse complement strand
GGCATGTTCTTGTCGCAACCGCCCACCACCAACACGCCGTCCATCCACTGGCCTTGCACGCAGGTCTCGATGCAGTCAGAAATCACCTCGCGGCTGACCAGCGAGTACTTCATGCCTTCGGTGCCCATGGCCATGCCATCCGAAATCGTGGGGGTGCCAAAAATCTGCGCATTGCCACCGGCAGCTTCAATCGCAGCCACTGCGGCATCGGCCAGTTTTTGCAAACCGCTGTTGCATGGGGTGATCGTGCTGTGTCCGTTGGCCACGCCAATCATGGGTTTGCCAAAGTCGCTTTCTTGGTAGCCCATGCCGTAGTACATGGAGCGGTTGGGCGCACGCGATTTGCCCTCGGTGATGTTGGCCGAACGACGGTTGATTTTGATGGTTTTGGTGTCCATGGTGTCTGTGTGTGGGTCGTGAGCCCTCCAGTTTACCCGCCACCCCAAGGGGCTCTTGGGGCGGGCACAATCGGGCTATGTTGATGCACCCCTCGATTGATCCTGTCGCCCTGCAATTGGGGCCCTTGGCCGTTCATTGGTATGGCGTGACCTACTTGGCGGCTTTTGCCTTGTTTGTGGGTTTGGCGCGCTTGCGTTTGCGCCACCAGCCCTATGCGCAGCAGGTGGCTTTGGGCACGTGGTCGCGGCAAGACATTGAAGACATCTTGTTCTACGGCGTGATGGGCGTGATTGTGGGTGGCCGCATTGGCTATTGCGTGTTTTACAAGCCCGTCTATTACGCCGAGCATCCGCTGGAGGTGTTCGCCTTGTGGCAAGGCGGCATGAGTTTTCATGGCGGCATGCTGGGCGTGTTTGTCGCCACGGCTGTCTTTGCCTGGCAGCGCCAGCGTGCTTGGTTGTGGGTCACCGATTTCATCGCACCTTGTGTGCCCACCGGCTTGGCGGCAGGTCGGGTCGGCAACTTCATCAATGGCGAGCTCTGGGGACGGGCGGCCGACCCCGCCTTGCCGTGGGCCATGGTGTTTCCGCAAAGCGGCAGCTGGATGCCCCGCCACCCCTCGCAGGTTTACCAGTTTTTAGGCGAAGGTCTGTTGTTGTTTGTGGTGTTGTGGGTGTATGCCCGCAAACCGCGTCCGGTGGGCGCCGTCTCGGGCGTCTTCATGATTGGCTACGGCAGTTTGCGCTTCATGGCGGAGTACTTTCGCGAACCCGATGCCCACTTGGGTCTGTTGGCGCTCAACATGAGCATGGGCCAGTGGTTGTGTGTGCCTATGGTGGCCGTGGGCGTTTGGCTGTTGTGGCATTCGCAGCGTCAAGTGACGAATGCATCGCAAGAGGCGGTGGCCCCATGAATGCAAGCACTTGGCTCAACAGCAAACTCAACCTGCTGCGCAATTCAGCACCGGCCAGTCAGCCGATCACAACCGAAGACCGTTCGACCCGCGAGCGTTTAGACGCCACGCTGCGACAGCAAAAAGAAGCGCTGTCGCCGCGCTCTTTGCGCCGCACCTTGACCCTGTTGCAGGGCGTGGTTGACCCTCGCGTGAGCGAGGTCGAAGGCGGGCGCCGCGCCAAGGCCTTGGCCGACTGGTACGCCTTGGCCCCTGCCAACGAGCGACAAGATTTGTGGCTGTTGATCAGCGAGCAGTTTGGCCCCGATGCGGTCAAAGTGCGTGCTGCGCGTGATGGCTATGACGCAGCCTTGGGGACGGTGGATGAAGGTCAAGCCGAAATTCGCCTGCGCCGTGCACTGGTCTCGCCTCGCACGCGTTTGTTGCAACGCTTTGCCACTTACCCAGGCGGCATGCGCTTTTTGGTGGATTTGCGCGCTGAGTTGCTGCCCCAGCTCAAAAACAACAAGCGTTTGTTGGCGCTGGATGCTGAGCTGGAGAATTTGTTTTCTACTTGGTTTGATGTGGGGTTTTTAGAGCTGCGCACCATCAGTTGGGATTCCCCCGCTTCGTTGGTGGAAAAGCTCATCAAGTACGAAGCTGTGCACGACATCCGCAGTTGGGCCGACTTGAAAAACCGTTTGGACAGCGACCGCCGTTGCTATGGTTTCTTTCACCCGAGCTTGCCCAATGAGCCTTTGATTTTTGTGGAAGTGGCTTTGCTCAATGAGATCGCAGAAAGCATTGCGCCACTGCTCGACGAAGGCGCGGCACCCGAAGATTTGCAAAAGTCCAGCGTGGCCATTTTTTACTCCATCAGCAACACACAGGGGGGCTTGCGCGGCGTGAGCTTTGGCGACTCGCTGATCAAGCGCGTGGTGGAAACCTTGCGTACTGAATTTCCAAAACTCAAAACCTTTGCCACCTTGTCGCCGATTCCCGGCTTGCGTCCTTGGTTGGCGAAGAACGTGGACAGCTTGTTGGCCCGCATGAGCGACAAAGAACTGTCGGCATTGGGCCGTGAGTTGAGTTTTGAGCCACCCACAGCCACCCATGTGCTGGCTGCCATAGAACAACCTTTGTTGCTCGAAGCTTTGTCGTTGAAGTCGCCTTTGCGCTTGTTTCTCACACGTTGTGCGGCACACTACCTCGGCTGTGAGAGAAAAGACGATCAGGTGCTCGATCCTGTGGCCCGCTTTCATCTGGGCAACGGAGCGCGCATCGAACGCATCAACTGGTTTGCCGATGCCTCGCCCAAGGGCATCAAACAGTCGCATGGCCTGATGGTGAACTACCTCTATGACCTCAAACGCATCGACAAAAATCGCGCGCAATTAGAAAAAGGCGAATCGCCCGCATCGGGTGACGTGCAAGACCTTTATTTTTCTTGACAACCAGCCAATAACAAGGGGAGACAAGCATGAAGATCACACACACGACATCTACTTTTTCGTCGCGCCGTGAGGTGCTGCGCTGGGCCAGCGCAGGTTGGGTGGCTTGCAGCGTGGGCGCTCAAGCCGACCCCAATTGGCCAGTCAAGCCCGTGAACTTGGTGGTGCCATTTCCGGCGGGTGGCGGCACCGACGCGTTTGCGCGCCCGTTCTCTGCCCAGTTTGCCAAACAGACCGGCAAGACTTTGGTGATTGACAACCGAGGTGGTGCAGGTGGCAACTTGGGCGCAGGTTTGGCGGCCAAAGCCCCGCCCGATGGCTACACCTTGTTCATGGGTGCGGTGCACCACTCGATTGCGCCTTCGATGTACCCCAAGTTGGACTATGACTTGGAGCGCGACTTTGTGCCCCTGGCCTTGATGGCCGTGGTACCCCAAGTGCTGGTGGTGAACCCGAAAAAAATTCCCGGCGACTACAAAGCATTCATAGAGCAAGTGCGCAAGAACCCCGGCCGCTTGAACTTTGGCTCTGCGGGTGGCGGCACCTCGCACCACTTAGCCGGTGAGCTGTTCAAGCTGCAAACCAAAACCTTCATCACCCACATTCCTTACCGCGGTGCGGGCCCGGCCTTGCAAGACCTGATTGCGGGCAATGTGGACATGATGTTTGACGGTTTGGGCTCTTCGGCCCAACACATCAAGGGCGGACGCATCAAAGCCCTCATGGTGTCGGGCCACAAACGCAATGCCGCCTTTCCCGATGTGCCGTGCGCGGCCGAGCTGGGCTTGCCCGACTACACCGTGACCACCTGGTACGGACTTTGGGCCCCCAAAGGCACGCCTGCTGAAGTGCAAGCGCGTGCCATTGAAGAGGTGCGCAAAGCCTCTGCGGCGGACGACATCAAGTTGGCGTGGTCGCAAAACGGCGCTGAATTTCCCAACACCACCGGTCCTCAATTTGGTACCTTTGTGAACAACGAAATCAAACGCTGGGCTTCGGTGGTGAAAGCCTCTGGCGCCAAGCTTGACTGAACTTGATAAACCTTGACTGAATTTGACTCTCTGGAACACGCGATGAACCACAACCTGTTCGCGGCCCTGCGCGCCGCATTTCCCGCTGACTTGAATGCCACCGCTGTCGAGACCGAAGACGGTTTGTGCTACAGCTGGCGCGATTTGGACCGGGCCAGTGCCATGATGGCCAACCTGTTGACCTCGCTCCACTTGCCGCGTGGTGCACGAGTGGCGGTGCAGGTAGAAAAGTCGGTGGAAGCCATGATGCTCTACCTTGCCACCTTGCGCGCAGGCCTGGTGTTCTTGCCCCTCAACACGGCCTACCAAAGCGCCGAGATCGAGTATTTCGTGGGCAACGCAGAGCCCTCGGTGGTGGTCTGCAGTGGCTCCAACTTTGGCTGGGTCAGCAAGATTGCTTTCAAAGCGGGCACCGCCCATGTGTTCACCTTGAACGACGACCGCACGGGCACCTTGCTCGAGCGCGCCGCCCATTGCGCCGACCAACACACCGTGGTGCACAACACAGCCGATGACCTGGCCGCGATTTTGTACACCAGCGGCACCACCGGACGCAGCAAAGGCGCCATGTTGTCGCATCAGAACTTACTGAGCAATGCGCAAACCCTGAAAACTTATTGGGGTTGGAAACAAGGTGATGTGCTGATTCACGCCTTGCCCATCTTCCATGTGCACGGTTTGTTTGTGGCCATCCACGGCGCGCTGCTCAATGGCAGCAAGATGTTTTGGATGTCCAAGTTCGACCCCAAGCTGGTGATCGCCAAAATGCCCGAGGCCACCGTGTTCATGGGCGTGCCCACGCTGTATGTGCGCATGCTGGCCGAGCCCTCGCTCACCCAAGCACAAGCTGCACACATGCGCTTGTTCATCGCGGGCTCGGCGCCCTTGTTGATTGAAACTTTCCACGAGTGGCAGCAGCGCACGGGCCACACGATTTTGGAGCGCTATGGCATGAGCGAAACCGCCATGCTCACCTCCAATCCCTACCAAGCCGATGCGCGTTACCCCGGTCAAACCGAGCGCCGGGGTGGCACGGTGGGTTTCCCCTTGCCGGGCGTGAGCTTGCGGGTGCAAGACGACCAAGGCCACAACTTGCCTGTGGGCGAGATTGGTGGCATTCAGGTCAAAGGTCCCAATGTGTTTGCGGGCTACTGGCGCATGCCTGAGAAAACCAAAGAAGAGTTCACGGCCGACGGTTTCTTCAAGACCGGGGATGTGGGCAAGGTGGACGAGCGCGGTTACGTGGTGATCGTGGGGCGCAGCAAAGACCTGATCATCAGCGGCGGCTACAACGTGTACCCGGCCGAGATTGAGGGCTACATCAACGACATACCTGGCGTGGCCGAGAGCGCGTTGGTGGGGGTGCCGCACCCCGACTTCGGTGAAGTGGGTGTGGCGGTGGTGATTGCCAAGTCTGGCGCTCAGGTGTCCCCTGATGCGGTCATTGCAGGTTTGAAGTCACAGTTGGCGAATTTCAAAATCCCGAAGAAGTGTTTTGTGGTGGAGGCCTTGCCGCGCAACACCATGGGCAAGGTGCAGAAGAATTTGCTGCGGGATCAGTACAAGGCCCTGTTCTAATTTTTGGCGTGCTGCTGGTTGACTTCTGTTGTGGTGCTGATGTTTGACTTCAGTCGCTTCGCCAAGTCGATCAGCCAGCACCCGCTGCGGCTCCTCGCTGCGCTCTTGATGTCGCCGCATCGGGCACTGACTGCTCGCCTTGGCTACGAGGTTAGGTTGGCGTGCTGTGGTGGCGTGCGAAGAGCGTGTGGCAGAGGGCTTCATATGGCGACATTAAGAGCGAAGCGAGGAGCCATGTGAAGCCCTCTGCCACTCGCTCCCCACAGGAAGTAAAAAAGCGAGCAGCAGTGAGAGGCCCACCACAACTCGCTTTGCCAGTAAGAAAAAACTAAACCGATGCCGCGTTCACCCGTTGCGTGATGTGCGCCAACGCCTCTTCCACTTGGTCAATCAAGATCAAGCACAAATCGCCTTTGTTCAAGCGTTCCATGGCGCGGTCAATCGCCAAGAACTCGCCGTGAATTTCGTCAATGTGCGTCGTGCGCTTGGCGCCTTCCAGACCTTGACGCAGCAAGCCCAGCACCTCGCCATCGACACGGCCACGCTGACACGCGTCTTGGTATAGCACCACGTCGTCAAACACCTCGCCAATGATGCGGGTCTGCTCGCGGATGTCATCGTCGCGGCGGTCACCGGCGCCGCTGATCACCACGCTGCGGCGCTGCGCGGGCAGGTTGGTCACGG
>CANFJA010000109.1 GCA_947447235.1 Comamonadaceae bacterium | reverse complement strand
CTGGTGCAGTTTGCCAACCGCAGTTGCTCGGTGTTGGTGGCCACCGATGTGGCAGCGCGTGGCTTGGATGTGGCGCAGTTGCAAGCCGTGATCAATGTGGATGTGACACCCGACGCGGAAGTGCACATCCACCGCATTGGGCGCACGGGACGCGGCGATGCCGAAGGCCTGGCCCTGACCTTGGCGAGCATGGACGAGATGGGCTCTGTGGGCAAGATTGAGCAACTGCAAGGTCGTGAATCGGTGTGGCAGCCCTTGAGCAGCCTGAGTCCTGCGGCAGGTGGCCTGTTGCAACCCCCCATGGCCACCTTGCAAATTGTGGGCGGGCGCAAAGAAAAAATTCGCGCGGGTGACGTGTTGGGCGCGCTCACCGGTGACGCCGGTTTTGCCAAAGAGCAGGTGGGCAAGATCAACGTCAACGAGTTCTCCACCTACGTCGCCGTCTCGCGTGACATCGCGCGTGAGGCCGTTCAACGCTTGAGCGCGGGTCGCGTCAAAGGCAAAACCGTGAAAGTGCGTTTGCTCGAAGACACGGCGGGTCGCTGAAACAGCCATGCGCCATGCGCGCAGGCAAGCACACCAATTCCCAAGAGCCTTCAGTAAGGGTTGGGCAGCCCCAGCGACGCCAAGATGTCGATTTCGTAGGCTTCCATCTCTTGGGCATCTTGGGTGCTGGTTTCATGGTCCCAGCCTTGCGCATGCAAGGTGCCATGCACCAACAGGTGCGCATAGTGCGCTTGCAAGGTTTTGCCTTGTTCGTTGGCTTCACGTGCCACCACTGGCGCGCACAGCACCAAGTCGGCCACCACCACGGGCGCTTGTGTGTAATCAAAGGTCAGCACATTGGTGGCGTGGTCTTTTTTGCGGTAGCTCAGGTTGAGGGCGCGTCCTTCGTCTTCGCCCACGATGCGCACGGTGATTTCGGCGTCTAGGGCCAGCGCGTTGCGAATCCAGCGGGCCACACTGTGGCGCGGCAGCGCGGCGCGATGTCGCGCGGCATACGGCACCTCACCAAATTGCAGAGAGAGTTGGAGCTTTGGAAGGGCCATGGTGCTGTGAGCTGTGAATCCGTGCGGCGGTTTGTACCAAAGAGTCAGAGGCGCTTGCGTGACACGGCAGGCGTGTCGGCACTTCGCTGGGCGTCGTAGGCATCCACGATGCGCGCCACCAGCGGGTGGCGCACCACATCGGCGCTGGTGAAATGGCAAATCGCAATGCCCTTGACGCGGCGCAGCACACGCTCGGCATCGATCAAACCGCTCAACTGGCCTTTGGGCAAATCGATTTGGCTCACGTCGCCCGTGACCACCGCTTTGGCGCCAAAGCCAATGCGGGTCAAAAACATCTTCATTTGCTCGGGCGTGGTGTTTTGCGCTTCGTCCAAGATGACAAACGCGTTGTTCAAAGTGCGTCCGCGCATGAAGGCCAGCGGCGCAATTTCAATCGCCTGGCGTTCAAACGCTTTTTGCACTCGGTCAAAGCCCATGAGGTCATACAGCGCGTCGTACAGCGGGCGCAAATACGGGTCGACCTTTTGGCCCAAATCGCCTGGCAAGAAGCCCAGTTTTTCGCCCGCTTCCACCGCCGGGCGGGTCAACACAATGCGTTGCACCGCGCTGCGCTCGAGCGCGTCCACCGCACACGCCACGGCCAAATAGGTTTTGCCCGTGCCCGCCGGGCCAATGCCAAAAGTGATGTCATGGCTGGCAATGTTCTCGAGGTACACGCTCTGGTTGGGTGTGCGCGCGCGCAGGTCGGTGCGGCGTGTCTGCAAGCTCATGCTGCCGTCTTCGGCTTCGCTCACGCCGGTATCGCCGGCCAGCATCAGTTGCACCTGTTCGGCCGCAATCGTGCGTGCGGCGCGTTCGTACAAGGCTTGCAGCACCTCCAGTGCCCGGGTGGCTTTGGCCTTGGGGCCATCGACCTTGAACTGTTCGTGACGGTGCGCGATCTTCACGTTCAGCGCCATCTCAATGGTGCGCAAATGCTCGTCGAGTGGCCCACACAGGTGGGACAGGCGGGTGTTGTTGGGTGGGGTGAAGGTGTGTCGCAGAATCAAGTCGATAATCTCGCAAAAGGTGACCCAATGATAGGCAAGATGTGATTGGCAGATTAAGCGGCATCCTCAGCGAGAAAAATCCTCCCCAAGTGCTGGTGGACTGCAACGGCGTGGGCTACGAGGTGGATGTGCCCATGAGCACCTTCTACAACCTGCCCGCCACCGGCGAGCGCGTGACCTTGCTGACGCACTTTGTGGTGCGCGAAGACGCACAAATTTTGTATGGTTTTGGCACCGCCAGCGAGCGCGCCACCTTTCGCTTGCTGATCAAAATATCGGGTGTGGGCCCGCGCACCGCACTGGGCGTGCTCAGTGGCATGAGCGCTGACGAATTGGCCCGCGCTGTGGCAGAACAAGAAGCCGGCCGTTTGACCAAAGTGCCCGGCATTGGCAAGAAAACCGCAGAACGTTTGTTGCTCGAACTCAAAGGCAAACTCGGTGTCGATCTCGGCCCCAGCACCGCTGGGCACACCGACCACCACAGCGACATCTTGCAAGCCTTGTTGGCGCTGGGCTACAGCGACAAAGAAGCGGCCCTGTCCCTCAAAGCCTTGCCTGCGGATGTGGGCGTGAGCGAGGGCATCAAGCTGGCCTTGAAGGCTTTGGCCAAGTAAGGCAGGGCGTCCATGAGCATTCAAACCGACAGCTTTGGCGAGGGCTTGGTGCCCGCCCCACGTGTGGTGTCTGCCGCCCCCGTGTCCCCCCAGGAAGAAGCGATTGAACGTGCGCTGCGTCCCAAACTGCTGCAAGAGTACGTGGGCCAGGTCAAGGTGCGTGAGCAACTTGAAATCTTCATTGGTGCGGCCAGAAAGCGTGGCGAGGCACTCGACCATGTGCTGCTGTTTGGGCCGCCGGGCTTGGGCAAAACCACCCTGAGCCACATCATTGCCCAAGAGCTGGGTGTCAACTTGCGCTCGACCAGTGGCCCGGTGCTGGAAAAGCCCAAAGACTTGGCGGCACTGCTGACTGGCTTAGAGAAAAACGATGTGCTGTTCATCGACGAAATTCACCGCCTGTCTCCGGTGGTGGAAGAAATTTTGTACCCCGCGCTCGAGGATTACCAGATCGACATCATGATCGGCGAAGGCCCTGCCGCACGCAGCATCAAGCTCGACTTGCAGCCCTTCACCTTGGTGGGGGCCACCACCCGCGCGGGCATGTTGACCAACCCGCTGCGCGACCGCTTTGGCATTGTGTCGCGCCTGGAGTTTTACACCGCTGACGAGTTGCAGCGCATCGTCATGCGCAGTGCTGGCTTGCTCAACACACCCACCGATGTGGAAGGCGGGTTTGAAATTGCGCGCCGTTCACGCGGCACACCGCGGATTGCCAACCGCTTGTTGCGCCGCGTGCGCGACTATGCGGATGTGAAAGGCACCGGACGCATCACCGAAGACATCGCCCAACGCGCGCTCGCCATGTTGGACGTCGACCCGCAAGGCTTTGACCTGATGGACCGCAAGCTGCTGGAGGCCGTGATTCACCGCTTTGATGGCGGCCCGGTGGGTTTGGACAACATCGCCGCCAGCATCGGCGAAGAGCGCGACACCATCGAAGACGTGATCGAACCCTATTTGATTCAGCAAGGCTATTTGCAGCGCACGCCGCGTGGCCGCATGGCCACTTTGGCGGCCTACCGGCATTTGGGCGTGGCCCCCCCCAGTGTCAATGGCGACTTGTTGTCAGACGCTTGATTCGTCGCGCGATGTGTCCTCGAAGTGCGACACATCGCCCCAGCCCACCAAACTCAATCCCTGCGGCGTCCACAACAAGCGGTTGATGGCGGCGTTGCCCAAATGCCAGTTGCGTGGGGCTTGGATGTCTTGCTGAGTGGCCAAGCGATACAGCACATCCATCACGCCGCCATGGGCCACCAACACAATGTGTTGGCCCAGGTGTTGACTGGCTAGCGCGTTCACGCAGCCCTCAATGCGCTCACGCAACACCCACAACGATTCACCACCCACAGGCGACCAATGCGGATCGCGGGTGCGCCACAACTTGGCATCAGCGGGCCAGTCGGCCTCAATGGCGGCCCAGGTCTGACCTTGCAAATGACCAAAGTGGCGTTCGCGCAAATCAGGCGTGGGTATCAGGGGCACAGGTTGTGCACGCGCAGGTGCATGTGCAATGGCTTGCGCGGTTTGGTAGGCGCGTCCCAAGTCGCTGCTGTAGATGACGTGAATGTCTTCGTCCCGCAGGGCATGCCCCACGCGGTGGGCTTGCCACAGACCCGTGTCGTTGAGCCCGATGTCGAGTTGCCCTTGGATGCGGGTGTCCACATTCCAAGCGGTCTCCCCATGTCGGATGGCCAAAATTCGTGTTGCTTGCATGGGGGCTGAGTTTAGAAGTGGAATAGCGCTGGCGCGTTTTCATGCAAAATAGCACGACCGTACTTTTTAGAGTGTCCATGTCTGATTTTCAAAAATCATCCGCGACCGAAAGCCGTGCGATTCAAAAAGGTCAGCAAACCAAGGCGGCCATTGTGGATGCCGCGCTGGGCCTGGCCACGCAAATTGGCTTGGAGGGTTTGAGCATTGGCGTGTTGGCCGAGGTGGCGCGCATGAGCAAGTCGGGTGTGTTTGCCCATTTCGGTTCGCGTGAAGAGTTGCAACTCTCGGTGGTGCGCGAGTACCACGAGCGCTTTGAGCAAGAGGTGTTTTATCCCGCCTTGAAAGCACCCCGGGGCTTGCCCAGGTTGCGTCAGTTGTTTGCCAACTGGACCCAGCGCACCTCGGCAGAAATCGACTCTGGGTGCTTGTACATCAGCGGTGCCGCTGAGTTTGACGACCGCCCTGGGCCGGTGCGCGATGCCTTGGTCAGCTCCGTCAACACATGGTTGGCAGCGGTTCATCGGTCGGTGGTGCAAGCCCGTGACGAAGGCCATTTGGCCGCAACCATAGATACGGCGCAAATGGTGTTTGAGATCCATGCCCTGATCTTGGCGTTGCAGTACGAAGCCCGCTTTTTGCGCTCGGGCCGTGCGTTGCAGCACACCACCATCGGCTTTGACAATGTGCTGCAGCGCTATGGCGCGGCCTCAGTGGCCACGTTTGCCCTTCAAACAGCAGCGCCAACAAACGCCCTTGACTCTGTTCATCCTGAATGAGGTTTTCCAATGCCCAGCTACACACCGCCCTTGAAGGACATGCAATTTTTATTGCATGAGGTTTTGCATGCTGTCGATACCTGGCGTGTGATGCCTGCGCATGCAGACATGGATGCCGACACCTTGGCAGCCATCCTTGACGAGGGGGGGAAGTTCGCGTCGGAAGTGATCTTCCCGCTCAACCAAGTCGGGGACCAGCAGGGCTGCCAACTCGATGTTGCCACGCACGAAGTCAAAACCCCCGAGGGTTTCAAAGCTGCCTACGCACAGTATGTGCAAGGGGGGTGGCCATCTCTGAGTTGCGACCCAGCCTATGGCGGTCAAGGTTTGCCGATTGCACTGAACCAGTGCCTGTACGAAATGCTCAACAGCGCCAACCAGGCCTGGACCATGTATCCCGGTCTCACGCACGGCGCATACGAGGCGCTGCACGCCCATGGCACCGAGGCGCAAAAGCAATGCTATTTGCCCAAGCTCACCAGCGGGGAGTGGACGGGCACCATGTGTTTGACCGAGTCCCATTGCGGCACCGATCTGGGGTTGCTGCGCACCAAGGCCGAGCCGCAAGCAGACGGGACCTACCGCATCACGGGCAACAAAATTTTCATCAGTGCCGGTGAGCATGACATGGTCAGCAACATCGTGCACTTGGTGTTGGCCCGTTTGCCCGACGCGCCAGCGGGCAGCAAAGGCATCAGCTTGTTTGTGGTGCCTAAGTTTCTGGTGCGCGACGACGGCAGCTTGGGTGAACGCAACGCGGTGTTCTGCGGCGGCCTGGAACACAAGATGGGCATCCACGGCAATGCCACTTGCCAGATGGTGCTCGACGGCGCGGTGGGCACGTTGGTGGGGCAGCCTCACAAAGGTTTGGCCGCCATGTTTGTCATGATGAACGTGG
>CANFJA010000108.1 GCA_947447235.1 Comamonadaceae bacterium | reverse complement strand
TTTTCTGTCAGCGCAAAGGTGATGCCCGTAGACAGTGGCTGGAACACGGTGGCGCCGCCGTTCTTGCCTTTGAGTCGCTCGTAGCACTCCACGCCACGGTCGGTGGCGTAGGCGGTTTCGCATTCTTCATAAATCACCTTCACGCCGTTGATGCCCCCACGTGCGTTGGTGAGCTTGAGGTAGTCGGCAAAGCCGTTGGCAAACGGCACGCCATTGGGCGCGTAAGCGCCCGTGCGGTACACCAGCGACGGAAAGAATTGCTCTTTGGCTTGCGCGGCAGCTTGGGTGCTGATGGTGCTACCGGTGATGGCTGCGGCCACCAAGGTCACCGCGGTTGTGATGTGACGAAGTTTCATGGGTTGTCTCCTGTTAAAAGTTTTCAAGGTCAAGGGAATCAATGCGGGAAAGGCCAGAGGCGAAGTTTTTGTTTGGCGATGGACCACAACTTGGCCAAGCCATGCGGCTCCACGATCAGGAACCAAACAATCAGCGCGCCAAAAATCATGGACTCCACATGCGCCACCGCGGCGGTGGAGATGGTGATGCCAAGCAAGTGGCCCATCGCAGGTAAAACTTGGCTCAAGACAATGGGCAAGATCACAATGAATGCGGCACCAAAAAAGCTACCCATGATGGAGCCCATGCCCCCAATGATGACCATGAAGAGCAACTGAAAGCTGCGGTCAATCGAGAACGCAGCGGGCTCCCAAGAACCTAAGTGCACAAAGCCCCACAATCCGCCGGCCACACCCACGATGAAAGAACTGACAGCAAACGCACTGAGCTTGGCGTAGACCGGGCGAATGCCGATCACGGCAGCGGCCACGTCCATGTCGCGAATGGCCATCCATTCGCGACCGATGGCAGAGCGCACCAAGTTTTTGGCCAACAAGCCAAACACCACCAAGAAGCACAGGCAAAAAAGATACTTCTCAATGGGCGTTGCAATGGACAACCCCATCACTTGGAGGTTGGACACCGAGACCGAGCCCGATGCGTTGTAGTTGGTGAACCAACCCAATCGCAAAAAAGACCAATCGCAAAAAAACTGGGCGGCCAAGGTGGCCACCGCCAAATACAAACCCTTGACACGCAAGCTGGGGATGCCAAAGACAATGCCGACCAAGGTGGCAAAAAAACCGCCCGAGAGCAAAGCCAAGATCAAAGGCATGCCGTCGATGCGGATGTAGGTGTTGTAGGCCATATAGGCCCCCACCGCCATGAAGGCGCCCGAACCCAAAGAGATTTGACCGCAGTAACCCACCAAGATGTTCACACCCAAAGCAGCCAAGGACAGAATCAAGAAGGGAATCAGAATGGCGCGGAACAAGTACTCGTCGACCACGGCAGGAATGCCGATGAAAGCAAATGCCACCAAGGCCAGAATCATCCACCGGTCTTGAGTGATCGGAAAGATCTGCTGATCTTTGCGGTACGAGGTTTTGAATTGACCGTTTTCTCTGTAAAACATGGTTGTACTCCTTACACGCGGTCGATGATCTTCTCGCCAAACAAACCTTGCGGACGAAACAGCAAGAACACCAAGGCCAGCACGTAGGCAAACCAAATTTCAATTCCGCCGCCCACCATGGGGCCGACGTACACCTCGGACAGCTTCTCGCCCACACCGATGATCAAGCCACCGATGATGGCCCCTGGCACCGAGGTGAGGCCACCCAAAATGATCACGGGCAAGGCACGCAAAGCCACCGTGGTCAGTGAGAACTGCACGCCCATCTTGGAGCCCCAAATGATGCCGGCTACCAAGGCGGTGATGCCCGCGACAAACCACACGATGACCCAAATGCGGTTGAGCGGGATGCCGATGGATTGCGCGGCCTGGTGGTCATCGGCCACAGCGCGCAGTGCACGACCGGTGCTGGTCTTTTGAAAGAACAAAGACAGCACCACCACCAACAAAGCCGCCACGCATGCGGCGTACACGTCTTCGAGGTTGATCATCACGCCGCCCTCAAAGACCGAATCCAACAAGAACACCGGGTCTTTGGGCATGCCCACATCGATCTTGTAAATGTCGCTGCCAAAGATGGTTTGACCCAGGCCGTCTAAGAAATAGGTGATGCCTAAAGTGGCCATCAACAAGGTCACGCCCTCTTGATTGACCAAGTGGCGCAAGACCAAGCGCTCAATCAACCAAGCCAACACAAACATGCAGGTACCTGCGATCACAAAGGCCAGCACATTGGCCAACACCTTGCTGTCGTTGCCCAACCAGCCCGGAATCCACTCGGAAAAACGGGCCATGGCCAAGGCCGCAAACAGCACCATGGCGCCTTGCGCGAAGTTGAAAACGCCCGAGGCTTTGAAAATCAACACAAAGCCAAGGGCCACCAAGGAATACAACATGCCGGCCATCAGGCCACCAAAGAGCGCTTCAAGAAAAAATGCCATGGTCTTGTCCTCAGTGTGAAGTGCCGAGGTAGGCGCGGATCACCTCCTCGTTGTTGCGCACGTCGTAGGGCGCACCGTCGCCAATTTTTTTGCCGTAATCGAGCACCACCACACGGTCGGAGATGTCCATCACCACGCCCATGTCGTGTTCAATCAAGACAATCGTGGTGCCAAACTCTTCGTTCACATCCAAGATGAAGCGACACATGTCTTGTTTTTCTTCGACGTTCATGCCGGCCATCGGCTCGTCGAGCAACAGCACCTGTGGCTCCATGGCCAAGGCACGGCCCAGGTCGACGCGTTTTTGCAAACCGTAGGGCAGTTGACCGACGGGCGTTTTGCGATGGGCTTGGATTTCAAGGAAGTCGATGATGTGTTCGACAAACTCGCGGTGTTGTTCTTCTTCTCGTTGTGCGGGGCCAATGCGCAGGGCCTGCATGAACAAGTTGCTTTTGATGCGCAGGTTGCGCCCGGTCATGATGTTGTCGATCACACTCATGCCCTTGAACAAGGCCAGGTTTTGGAAAGTGCGTGCAATGCCCATCTCGGCCACTTGACGGCTGTCCATGTGGTCAAAGCTTTGACCACGGAAGGTGATCGAACCTTCCGAAGGCGTGTAGACCCCATTGATGCAGTTGAGCATAGAACTCTTGCCAGCACCGTTGGGGCCGATGATGGCGCGCACCTCGTGCTCGCGCACGTTGAAAGAGATGTCAGTCAGCGCGTTGACGCCACCAAAACGCAGGCTGATGTTTTTGACGTCAAGGATGACGTCGCCAATTTTTTTGGCATCCACGTCGGTGTGGCTCATGCGGCTCTCCCAATGGGGGCAAAGGTTTTGGCGTCGCAGATCTTGAGCGTGGCGCTCACGCTGCCGGTGCGGCCATCTTCAAATTTGACTTGTGTTTCGATGTATTGCTCGCTGGCACCACCATACAGGGCTGTCACCAAGGCATCGTATTTTTCTGCAATGAAGCCGCGGCGCACTTTGTTGGTCCGGGTCAACTCACCGTCATCGGCATCGAGTTCTTTGTGCAGCACCAAGAAGCGGCTGACTTGGCTGCCCGCCAGCAAGGCGTCTGCAGCCAGATCGGCGTTGACTTTTTCGACACACTCTTGGATGAGGCCATAGACCTCGGTTTTTTGCGCCAAGTCGGTGTAGCCGGCATAGGGCAAGTTGTTGCGCTCAGCCCAGTTGCCCACCGCATCGACATCGATGTTGACCATCACGCACACCTTGTCGCGCTGGTCGCCATAGGCCACCACTTCTTTGATGTAGGGAAAGAACTTGAGCTTGTTCTCAACGTACTTGGGCGCAAACATGGCACCGTCGTTGGCGCCACCCTGGATGCGGCCCACGTCTTTGACACGGTCAATGATTTTCAAGTGTCCCTGCGCATCCAAAAACCCAGCGTCGCTGGTGTGGTACCAACCATCGGGCGTGAGGACCTCGGCCGTGGCCTCTGGGTTTTTGTAATAGCCCTTGAGCAAACCCGCTGACTTGACCAAGATTTCGCCGTTGTCGGCCACTTTGATCTCCACGCCAGCACACGGCACGCCCACGGTGTCGGCACGGGCTTCGTGGTCGGGCTGCAAGCACACGAAGACCGCAGTTTCCGTAGAGCCATAGAGCTGCTTCAAGTTCACACCAATGGCTCGGTAAAAGCTGAACAAGTCGGGACCAATCGCCTCGCCTGCGGTGTAGGCCACACGCACCCGGCTCATCCCTAAGTTATTGCGCAAGGGGCCGAAGACCAAGAAGTTGCCCAAGGTGTAGAGCAGTTCACCGACCACGCCGATGGATTTGCCATCCATCTTGGTGGGACCGTATTGGCGTGCCACGTCCATGAAGTAATGGAACATCTGGCGCTTCAAACTGCTCGCGTCTTCCATGCGGATCATCACACTGGTGAGCAAGCCCTCGAACACACGCGGTGGTGCAAAGTAATAGGTGGGGCCCACCTCTTTCAAGTCGATGGTCACCGTGGCGGCCGACTCGGGGCAGTTCACCACATAGCCGCAATACAACCACTGGGCATAGCTGAAGATGTTTTGGCCAATCCAAGCCGGTGGCAAGTAGGCCAGCACATCTTCGCTGGAGGTGAGATGGTCAAACTGGGCGCCCGCTTCGGCACGGTTGATGAGCGAGTTGTGGGTGTGCACCACGCCTTTGGGATTGCCCGTGGTGCCCGAGGTGAAAAACATGGCCCCGACATCGTCGGTGTGGGCCTTGTCGATCTCGGCGCGGAAAAACTCAGGGTGCTGTTTGGCAAACACGGCACCTGCGGCCAGCAGCTCTTCGACCGAGCCCAAACCAGGCTCATCGTATTTGCGCAAGCCACGCGGATCGTCGAAATAAATGTGGCTGATCTGTGGGCAGAGATCTCGAATCTCTAGCAGTTTGTCCACCTGCTCTTGGTCTTCCACCACGCAAAAGCGCACTTCTGCATTGTTGAGTGGGAACACACATTCGGCGCCAACCGCGTCTTGGTACAGCGGCACAGGAATGGCACCCAAGGACTGCGCGGCCAATAGGGTGGCGTACAAGCGAGGTCGGTTGGAGCCGATGACCACCAAGTGCTCGCCACGCATCAGTCCTGCTTGGTGCAGGCCACAGGCCATGTGCTCGACCATTTGGGCCAATTCGGACCAATGGATGGTTTGCCAAATGCCGTATTCTTTTTCACGCATGGCAGGCGCATGCGGGCGCTCGCTGGCGTGCTTGAGTAACAGCCGGGGAAATGTGGTCTGCATGGCCCTAGTCCTTGGTTGAGCGTGCGGTATGTCGCCTATAACTGGCCCTCACAAATGGGCCAGTTGTCATGTTGAGAGGCATCGTAGGATTCGCTTTGACGTCAAGTTGTCGTTTCAACGACAATTCAGGGAAGACCCCTAGCAGGACTTACCCGAGTCTGACGTTTCACCGACTTTTCCTCTCCCAGATGGCCAAACAACTCAGTCTTTACCAACGTCGCAGAGCGCCCAGTGCCTCCGAGCTGGCGCAAATTCCATGGCTGAATTTGCTCAGCGCCGACGAACGCGCGCGCATCGTGCCCCACCTGGTGGTGAGTGACCCGCTGCCCGGTGACCATGTGTGTCGCATGGGGCGTCCGGTGACGTTTTGGTTTGGCGTGATCGACGGCCTGCTCAAGATGAGCACCGACAGCGCCAGTGGACGCACCATCACCTACACCGGCGTGCCACCCGGCGGCTGGTTTGGCGAGGGCACCGCCATCAAACGCGAGCCCTACCGCTACAACATCATGGCGCTGCGCCGCAGCGTGGTGGCCGGTGTGCCAATTGACGACTTTCATTGGCTGCTGGACAACTCGATTGGCTTCAACCGCTTTGTGATGAACCAGCTCAATGAACGTTTGGCGCAGTTCATTGAAGCGCGTGAGATTGACCGCTCCAACAACCCCGATGTGCGGGTGGCGCGCAACCTGGCAGCGCTGTTCAACCCGACCTTGTTTCCCGGTGTCGGCGAGATGCTGCGCATCACCCAACAAGAGCTGGCGTATTTGGTGGGGCTGTCGCGCCAGCGGGTGAATGTGGCGCTGAACACTTTGGAACAGCAAGGTGCCATCCGCATCGAGTACGGCGGCATGCGTGTGCTCAACCTGCCCGCGCTGCGTGCCTATGGTGCGACTGGCTAAACTCCCCCCTCCATGCCCAACACACCCATGCCAGATTCCTCCACCGACCTTGTACGACTCAACAAGCGCATGGCCGAACTCGGCCTGTGCTCGCGCCGCGAAGCCGACGC
>CANFJA010000107.1 GCA_947447235.1 Comamonadaceae bacterium | reverse complement strand
TTGGCACGCTCAACCAAGTGGTGCACATCTGGGTCTACGACAGCATGGCCGACCGTGAGCAACGCCGCGCTGCGATGGACGCTGACCCCGAATGGCAGGCGTTCAAGGTGAGAAACCGTGGCAGCTTTGTGGCGCAAGAGGTCAAGATCATGCGCCCTACCAAGTTCTCACCCCACTGGGTGTGATCACATCGGGGGCGTGAAGCCGTTGCGTCCCACGGTGACCCGCACGGCGGTGGGGCGACCGTCTTTGACTTGGGCCACGACCATCACCTTGGCACCAGGAATCAGCAACACGTTTTCTTCTTGCTTGGCAGGACGCAGGGTGACGATGGGCGTGCCAGCGGGGACCAGCAGTCGCTTTTCACCGTCTTTGTATTTCAGCAGCAGTTCTTGACCGCCGGGCATTTGGCTGGGGGCTACCGCCAAGCTGGCTACCGTGGCATTGGTCATGGTGCTTTGGGGTTGCAAGTCCCAGGGGAAGTGGCCTTCACCGGTGCCTCGCGCGGCTTCAGGAAACACCAACACTTCCAAGGCGAGTTGTGAGCCATCGGCTTGTGGCATGGCGGCCGAGCCGATGAAGCTGCCCACTTGAATATCTTGCAGTCGAATCGGCAACACCTCGGACACCGGCATATCGGCAGGGCGCACCAGGGTGACCACCTCACCGCTGCGGTCTTTCACCACCAGCTGGGTGGGGGTGACTTGTTCGAGCGTGCCACGCACGCGCACAGGCACTGTGTTGTTAGGGGTTTGTGCGCTGACAGACACGGTGAGGCATGACAAAAGACCTGCAATGAGCATGCGTGAAAACATGGCAACTCCTAAAGGGGGACGGTGGAAGTGTCTGAACGATACAGAGTTTCAAGAAGCGGTGCTTGCGTCGACCGCAGACCACGCCTCGCAGGCGTTGAAGGCTTTGACTTCGGGGTAGTGCTCCATGCGTTGGAATTTACGCATCAGCACCGTGCTTTGAAAATACTTGAGGCCACAACGCAGGCCGGTGCTGGCGCTGTAGGAAGGCATCACATGGATGCACGTCTGACATCGAGGGTTGTTGTGGTGCTCAGCTTCCACGAAGAAGTGCGGGTGTTTATGGCTTGGGCTTGCAATCACCGCACATGAACATGCTTTGGTTGAGCAAGCGCTTGAAGGTGCCGAGCGCTCTGGGCTTGTGCAAACCGCATTTGTAGCAACTCATGCTGGCAGCTGTATGACCCGTCCCTCCAAAGGGTGATCCTCCAGCTTTGGATATGTAACGAAGTCCGTCGCTGGCGATCTTGGTGGTTTCATCTCTGCTCATGTTGCCAATTTTACGGGATGGGCGTGCAGGGTAATTGCCTAGGGTCATGGCAGCAATTTGTTCCCCTCAATCGGTGGCACGATGTCGCCTAGGGGTAACAAGCAAGCCCAGACAAGGGCTTGTAACAACGCACCAAACGTATCATCTTGTGAGATTGAAAAGGGAGATCGTGGCATGGCTGATTCTTTGTTGAAGACGGGGGTGTTGATCGTGGGTGCTGGCCCGGTGGGCTTGGCCTTGGCGATTGAGTTGGGCCACCGCTCGATCCCGTGTGTGTTGATCGAGCGCAATGAGCGCGTGGGTTACGCCCCGCGGGCCAAGACCACCAATGTGCGCACCCGTGAACACTTTCGCCGTTGGGGCATTGCCGACACGCTGCGTGCAGCCTCGCCGTTTGGGATGTATTACCCCTCGAACGTGGTGTTTTGCACCAGCTTGGCCGGTCACGAGTTGACCCGCTTTGAGAACGCGATGTACTGCGCGCCCGGACGCAACCCCTTGTACTCAGAGCACGGTCAATGGATTCCGCAATACACGGTGGAAGAGGTGATGCGCGAGCATGCGCAATCGCTGCCGAATGTCGATCTGCGCTTCAACACCGAGCTGACCTCCTTCAACCAAGACGGCGACCGTGTGCACGCGGTGGTGCGCGACCTCAAGCGAGGCCAAGACGTCGCCATCGACGCCGACTTCCTGGTGGGCGCGGATGGCTCACGCAGCGTGGTGCGCGAAGGCATTGGCGCCAAGATGGAGGGCACCCGTGGCTTGTCCCGCAACTACAACGTGGTGTTCAAGGCGCCAGGTTTGGCCGAGAAACAAAAACATGGGCCCGCCATCATGTACTGGCAGGTCAATGCCGAGGCGCCCAGTTTGATCGGGCCGATGGACCAAGGTGACAAGTGGTTCTTCATGCCCACCGGCATGAAAGAGGGCAGCAAGCTGGATGTGGCGAACGCACCTGATTTGATCCGCAAATCCACCGGCATTGATTTGCCCTACGAGGTGTTGTCCACCGACGAGTGGGTGGCGAGCCGTTTGTTGGCCAACAACTACCGTGACCGCCGGGTCTTTTTGGCGGGCGATGCGTGCCACTTGCACCCGCCGTTTGGGGGCTACGGCATGAACATGGGCGTGGCCGACGGCGTGGACTTGGGCTGGAAGATGGCGGCCGTGTTGCAAGGCTGGGGCGGACCAGAGTTGCTCGACAGCTACGAGCAAGAGCGCAAGCCGGTGCACCACATGGTGTTGGATGAGGCGGTGGCCAACCACGCCATGCTGGGCAACCAACTCTGGAAAGAAGGCTTGGATGGTGACAACGCCGAGGGCGCCGCCATGCGCCGCGAGGTAGGCGCTGTGATTCAAGCGGGCAAGTTGCGCGAGTTCACCACGCTGGGCGTGATGCTGGGCTACCGCTACGACAGCTCGCCGGTGATCGTGGCCGATGGCACCCGCGCCCCGGGGCATGACTACATCAACTACGTGCCCAGTTCGCGTCCGGGTTCACTGGCGCCGCATGCATGGTTGCACGATGGCTCGTCGTTGTATGACCACTTTGGTTTGGGATTTACCTTGTTGGCGGCCTTGGACGCGCCCTCAGAGGCGATCGACCAAGCCCGCATTCAGGCCCGTGACGCAGGCGTGCCCTTGACCGTGATTCAACCCAATGAGGCGGGCATTGCCGATCTATATCCCACACGATTTACCCTGATTCGCCCCGACCAACACGTGGCCTGGCGTGCCGATGCTTGGCCGCATGCCAGCGTCGGATTGTTTGAAAAAATCACGGGCCGCGCCCATTCGTTGACCACAGGAGGAGCCAAAACATGAGTTCAACACCCGCCACCGAATCACGCCGCCCTGGCGTGTTGGCCGTTCACTCGGTCGATCGTTTTGTCTACACCGTGCCTGACCTGAGCGTGGCGCTGAAGTTCTACACCGACTTTGGTTTGGATGTGCGCCAAGTGGAGCAACGCTTGGACTTGTACACCTTTGGTCACGAGCACTGCTGGGCCTCGGTGTTTGAAGCGGGCGAGCGCAAGCAACTGCAATATGTGCGCTACGGCATCTTTGCCGAAGACCTGGCCGCGTTTGAAAAGCGGGTCAAAGATTTGGGCATTGGCTGTGAGCCTCACCCTTTGGGCAGCCCAGACGGTATTTGGCTGCGCAACCCGGATGGCACGGCGGTTCAGCTGTTGGTGGCCAAGAAGTCGTCACCGTCGGTCAAGTCCACGCCTGCGCCGAAGAAAACCGTGCCTGCTGGAAAAGGGGCTGCGCCCAGCCGCAGCCAAGTGGTGTCGACTCGCCCCAAGCATTTGTCGCACGTGTTGTTCTTCAGCCCCGATGTGTTGCGCATGACACGCTTCGCCGAAGACGTGTTGGGCCTGCGTTTGTCAGACTCTTCGGGCGACATCATTGCCTTCATCCACACGCCCCACGGCAGCGACCATCACCTGATCGCCTTGGCCAAGTCGCACGCACCCGGACTGCACCACAGCAGCTGGGAGGTGGGCAGCATCGACGAGGTGGGCGTGGGTTCAGAGCAAATGCGCAACGCCGGTTGGGACCGTGGCTGGGGCTTTGGCCGTCACGTGTTGGGCTCGAACTACTTCTACTACGTGCGCGATCCCTGGGGCAGTTTTTGCGAATACTCGCACGACATCGACTTTGTGCCCGCCGACTTGGACTGGCCTGCGGCCGACCATGCGGCGGAAGACTCGCTGTATGTGTGGGGACCCGCCATGCCGGAGGGCTTCATCACCAACCAAGAGCAGCCCTTACCGGCTTGAGTCGGACACCACGGCCACGATTTCAATTTGAATCAGCATGCCGCCGGGCAAGTCCATCACCAGGGTGTGGCGTGCCGGGCGGTCGTGTGGATCGGGGAAGCAGGCCAACCACTCGGCATTGAGCAATTCGCGCAGGCTGTTGTCCGTGATGTAGGCCTTGACATGCACCACGTCGTCCAAGCTGGCGCCGCCATTGCGCAACAAGGTGCGCAGGTTTTGAAACACAAACTTGGCCTGGCTGGCTGCGTCGCTGGGCAAGGTGTCGTTGGCCGGGTCGCGGCCCATGATGCCCGAGGAATAAATCGTGTTGCCCACCCGCGCGCCCATGGGAATCGGTGCGTTGCCGTGGGTGATGCCATCGACTTCGATGGAGCGGGGTCGTCTGGTGGTCATGGGTCAATCTTTCCTGTGGAAGGGGGCTTGGTCAGTGCGGCAGCGGCAAGGCTGTTTTGTAGCGCACTTGCTTGAGGGCAAAGCTGGAGCGAATTTTCTCGATGCCAGGGATGGGGGTGAGTTGTTCCAGGATGAACTTCTCGAGTGCGGTGATGTCGGCCACGGCGACGCGAATCAGGTAGTCGCTGTCTCCCGTCATCAGATAGCACTCCATCACCTCGTCGTGCTCGGCAATGCGTTGCTCAAACTCGGCCAAGGCTGACTTGGACTGCTCTTTCAAACTGATGGAGATGAAGACCGACAAATTCAGCCCCAGCTGTTTGGGGTTGACCAGGGCCACATAGCGGTCAATCACGCCCGCAGCCTCCAGGGCTTTGACCCGCGTCAGGCAAGGCGAGGGCGACAAATGCACCCGTTTCGCCAACTCGATGTTGGTGAGCGAGCTGTCGAGTTGGAGCTCCGTCAATATGCGCAGGTCGGTGGCATCTAAATTCATTTCGTGCTTCAAAACTCTTTAATTGAAGCATTTTATGTTGTTAAAAGCGATTTTCGACCCAAAAACGACAGCCTATTTGCGGTGACTTTCCCTACAGTAACGTGCATGACCGATCACAGCCTTCACCCTTTCTTGGCCGCCGCCAGCGGCGATGTCGACCCCTTTGAAACTGCCGAATGGCGCGATGCATTTTTATCGCTGGTGGCCACCCAAGGCCCCGAGCGGGCACGTTTCATCTTGGACCAGTTGGTGCAACAGGCCCACACCGCCCAGGTGCAGTGGCAGCCCGAGTTGGCGACGCCCTATGTCAACAGCGTGGCGGTGGAGCAGCAGCCAGCGTTTCCGGGCGATTTGGCCATGGAAGAGCGTTTGGGGTCGCTGATGCGCTGGAACGCGCTGGCCATGGTGGCCAAAGCGAATGCCGCCTATGGTGAGTTGGGCGGGCACATTGCCAGCTACGCCAGTGCCGCCGATTTGTTTGAGGTGGGCTTCAACCACTTCTTCCATGCACGCAACGCAGCGCATGGGGGGGACTTGGTGTTCTTTCAGCCGCACAGCGCACCCGGCGTCTACGCACGTGCCTTTTTGGAAGGGCGACTGAGCGAGGCCGACTTGTCACACTACCGCCAAGAAATCACGGCACCCGAGGGTGTGCGCGGTTTGAGCAGTTACCCGCACCCTTGGTTGATGCCTGATTTCTGGCAGTTCCCCACCGGCTCGATGGGCATTGGGCCCATCAGCTCGATCTACCACGCACGCTTCATGCGCTACCTCACGCACCGTCAGCTGCAAGACTGCAGCGCCCGCAAGGTGTGGGGCGTGTTTGGCGACGGCGAGATGGACGAGCCTGAGAGCATGAGCGCGCTGACGCTGGCCTCGCGCGAAAAGCTCGACAACCTGGTGTGGGTGGTCAACTGCAATTTGCAGCGCTTGGACGGACCGGTGCGTGGCAACGGCCGCATCATCGACGAGCTGGAGCGTTTGTTCCGCGGTGCGGGCTGGAACGTGATCAAACTGGTGTGGGGCAGCGATTGGGATGGCTTGTTTGCCCGCGATGTCACCGGCGCCTTGGTGCGTGCCTTTGCCGACACGGTGGACGGTCAAATGCAAACCTTTGCGGCCAAAGACGGGCGCTTCAACCGTGACACTTTCTTTGGCCAAAACGAAGAGCTGGCGCGTTTGGCGCAAGGCATGACCGATGAGCAA